>CBJNAR010000636.1:0-3417 GCA_966434075.1 uncultured bacterium | reverse complement strand
ATACCCCGTCCCACATCCGCCATAGCCTGTGGCACCGCTGCCACCCCTACCGCGCGAGGGCGCTATCTCCACGTGGCACCACCACCCCTACCGCGCCGATTGCGCAGTCCACGTGTCGATTTTGCGCCGGGGTCCATCCCTGTCGCATCCACCTGGCACACCCGCCACATCGAGCGGGCAACGCCGCCCCGCCGCATCCAATTTGCACCTATGCCACATCGAGCGCGCACCGCCGCCCCCGCCGCATCGATCCGGCACCCACGCCACATCGAGCGCGTATCGGCAATTCCCCCTTCCCGCCGCGGGAAGGGGGGCAGGGGGGTTAGGTTGGTCGGGGCCGCCCGATCTGCTATAATCGTAGAGGAACGCCGGTAGGAGGCGTGCCGCCGGGGAACCCGCCCGGCGGGCTGCGACTCGAAGGAGAGGATCGCATGGCGGAACGCATTGGCTTCATCGGCCTGGGCATCATGGGCTTGCCCATGGCGCGCAACCTCCTGAAAGCGGGCTTCCCGCTCACCGTCCACAACCGCTCCCGCCCGCCGGTGGACGAATTGGCCGCCGAGGGCGCCACCCCCGCCAATTCGCCCCGCGAGGTCGCCGCGGCCAGCGACATCGTCATCACCTGCGTCCCCGACGGCCCCGACGTGGAAGCGGTCGTGCAGGGACCGGACGGCGTGCTGGCCGGAGCCCGCGCGGATCTGCTGCTGATCGACATGAGCACCATCGCCCCGGCCACGGCCCGCGCGGTCGGCGCCGAGGCCGCGCAGCACGGCGTCCACATGCTCGACGCCCCGATCAGCGGCGGCGACAAGGGCGCCATCGCCGGCACGCTCTCGATCATGGCCGGCGGCGAGCAGGCCGACTTCGAGCGCGCCCGCCCGGTGTTCGAGGCCCTGGGCAAGACGATCACCTATTGCGGTCCGCTGGGCGCGGGCCAGACAGTGAAGGCGTGCAACCAGATCGTCGTGGCCGGGGTGCTCGAAGCCGTCTCCGAGGCGCTCGTGCTGGGCATGCGCGCGGGCGTGGACCCGGCTATCGTCCTCCAGGTGCTGGGCGGCGGCTTCGCCCAGACCCGCGTCATGGACGTGCGCGGTCCGACCATGATCCGCCACGAGTTCCAGCCCGGCTTCAAGATCCACCTGCACCGCAAGGACCTGGGCATCGTCCTGCAAACCGCCCGCGAAGTCGGCGCCTGCCTGCCCGCCACCGCCCTGGTCGACCAGTTCTTCGGCACCCTCATCGCCCAGGGCAAGGGCGATCTCGACCACTCCGCGCTCATGACGGTGATCGAGTCGCTCTCCAGCGGCCCGGCCTCGGAGGACCCCGGCCATGAGTAGGAGCAACCTCGCCGCCACCTGGCGCCTGCGCGTAAAGCTCTCACTATGCATGGGCGCGGCAACCATTGCCATGGGATTCATTCCCAACCTGGTGAGGAGCTTTTATCCCAACCAGGGACCCGTCCTCGATTCCCTTAACGACTCGCTCATCGTAGCCCTAATTGGTACGCTAGGATCGTTTCTCGCACTCTTGCCGCTGCGCCTGAAGCCAGTCGAACCTTCGCCGTCCCCTACACGCCGTATACTGGCACTGGGCCTGGTTGTCATGGCGAGCATCGTAGCAGGAATATGGGAACTCATGCGCCTTTCGGGTTCCTGGGCAGACAAAATAGGAGCCGCCGTCATCACGGCAATCCTGGTCGCTGTCTGGATGGGACTTGTCATGTACGTGCTTGCCCCCGCCGCGCGACCGCGCCCGACAGCCACAAGCACGAACCAGCGGCAAAACGTATAACACCCGCCAATTCCCCTCCCCGCGGCGGGGAGGGGCAAGGGGAGAGGTTAGCCCAATGGACAAACGCATTCTGGACGAGTTCCGCGCCGTGGTCGGCGCCGGCGGCCTGATCACCGGGGCCGAGCAGGTCCGCACCTACGAGTGCGACGGGCTGACCAACTTCCGCGTCGCGCCCGCCGCCGTCGTGCTGCCCACCTCCGCCGAGCAGGTGCAGGCCGTCGTGCGCATCTGCCACCGCGAGGGCATCCCGTTCGTGGCGCGCGGGTCGGGCACCGGCCTCAGCGGCGGCGCCATCCCGATCAAGGACGGCATCGTCATCGGCCTGGCCCGGCTCAACCGCATCCTGGAGGTAGACATCCCCAACGCGCGCATCGTCGTCGAGCCGGGCGTGATCAACGCCCACGTCACGCAGGAGGTGGCGCCGCGCGGCTACTTCTACGCGCCCGACCCGTCGTCGCAGTCGGTCTGCACCATCGGCGGCAACGTGGCCGAGAACTCCGGCGGCGCGCACTGCCTCAAGTACGGCTTCACCGCCAACCATGTGCTGGGCCTGGAGGTCGTGCTGCCCGACGGCACCATGATGCACCTGGGCGGCAAGACGCTCGACCACCCCGGCTATGACCTGCCCGGCATCTTCGTCGGCTCGGAGGGCACGCTGGGCATCGCCACCAAGGTCACGCTGCGCCTGGTCAAGAACCCGGAGAAGGTGCTGACCCTGCTGGCCGCCTTCGACACCACCGACGAGGCGGGCGAGGCCGTCAGCCGCATCATCGCCGCGGGCATCCTGCCCGCCGCCATCGAGATGATGGACCGCCTGAGCATCGAGGCCGCCGAGGCCGCCGTCCACGCCAACTACCCGCGCTGTGGCGGCCTGCTGCTGGTCGAACTCGACGGCCCGATCACCGAGGTGGACCTGCTGATGGAGCAGGTGGAAGCGATCTGCCGGGCCTGCGGCGCCTGGGAGATCCGCCTGGCCGCCAGCGGCACCGAGCGGATGCTGGTCTGGAAAGGCCGCAAAGCCGCCTTCGCCGCGATGGGTCGCATCTCGCCAAACTACATCGTGCAGGACGGCGTGATCCCGCGCACCGCGCTGCCGCAGGTGCTGCGCGACATCGAGACCCTGAGCGCCGCCGCCGGGCTGCGCGTCGCCAACGTCTTCCACGCGGGCGACGGCAACCTGCACCCGATGGTGCTCTACGACCGCAAGATCGCCGGGCAGGAACACGCCGCCGAGCAACTGGCCTTCAGCATCCTGCGCCGCTGCGTCGAGGCGGGCGGCTCGATCACCGGCGAGCACGGCGTGGGCCAGGAGAAGAAAGCCTTCATGCCGGTCATGTTCGCCGAACCCGACCTGGAGACGATGCAGCGCCTGCGCTGCGCCTTCGACCCGCAGCGGCTCGCCAACCCGGACAAAGTGTTCCCCCGCCCGCGCCTCTGCGGCGAAAAGACCGGCGCCTACGAACCCCATCCGCTCTAAACCGCCGGCCTCGCGGAGTTCTTTTAGGGCCTACACAAATTACGAGCAACCATGATGAACTATACAGCCGACGCAAACAAGCTAGACCAACCGTACACCCTGCAACACGCGCGCTTCTTAACCCTTGTCACTCTAAGCGCAGCGAAGAG
>CBJNAR010000635.1:0-3419 GCA_966434075.1 uncultured bacterium | reverse complement strand
CGCCTCCGCGGCGACCCCTCCGTCGTCAAACCCCAAACACCCTTCGCGTCCTTCGTTCCTTCGCGGTGAACTTCCCGGCGCCACCGTGCAAAGCCGGCCCGGATCGGCTATGATATAGCAGCACTCCGGGCGGCGGGTCGCCCCGGCCCCGCCCCATCTCAGCAATGCCGCAGCACGAGGAGCTATGCACTACAATTCGGTTGACCACTTTCTCACCGCCCACGAATCCCAGATTATCGACATGATGGCGAGCGCGCAACAGGCCACCGGCGGGCACTATGCCGGCCTGTCCGAAGCCGCGCGCCGGGCCGATGCGCAGGCCGCCGCCCAGCGTATGATGGCCGCCGTACGCCAGGTGCAGTTGGACGGCCAGACCGTGCAGGCGACGGCACGGCAGCGCGACAGCGCGGGCATCCCCCTGGACGACCTCACCGGGCTGGTGGACCAGATGGAAACGCGGTTCATCGCCTTTGTGCAGGCGGAATTGGGCGCGCAGCCGGAGCTGGCCGCCGAGATCCTGCGCCGCCTGCGCAACGCCAACGCCCGCTTCCGCAGCAACGTCATGGCGGTCAAGCTCGACAAGACGATCCGGCAACTCCAGCGGCGCTAACGGGCCGCGTGTTCACCGCACGGGCCGGCCCTCAGCGAACGCGATCGAAGAACGGGGTCTGGCCCTGTTCCACCGCGGCCAGCGCATAGAGATACAGGGCCGCCGACCAGACCTGCCAGTCCTCCCCGCGTGGGGTGCCGTCCTGAGCGCGGATCCATTCGTTGAAGCCAAAGGCGACCGCGTGATTGCGCGCCGGGCGCACCAGGGCGGCCAGCGCGGCGAGTTTGCGCGCGGCGAGCGCCTGTTCGCCAGCCGCCACCAGCGCGGCCACATAGAAGCCGCAGACGAAGGGCCAGATGCCGCCGTTGTGGTATTCACCGGGCTGGTTGAACTCGGCGTAGCGCGGGAACCAATCGGGATCGGCGGGGCGGATGTAGGGGAAGAGACAGGGCGGCAGATCCAGGGCCAGATCGCCCCGCGCGCGCAGCTCTGCACACTCGGCTTCGATCCAGGCGACCATGGCGCGCGCCCGGTCGGGGGACGCGAGGCCGGTCAGGATGGCCAGGCTGTTGCCCAGCAGGTCGAAGCGGGTGCTGCCCCAGACCTTGTAGGCCCAGAGCGCGTAGTAGGGCGCATCGGGCAGCAGCAACCCCTCGGCGCCATGCGGGTTGTCGTGAGCCAGGAGTTGGATGGGCCGATTTATCTGCGCGGCCAGCCCCGCCGCCTGGGCAGCCTCGCCGTAGAGGCGCAGGTAGGCGTAGACCAGCGTGTTGACATAGAGGCCGTGCCCCAGCACCCACTGTTCGTCGCGCCAGTCGCTCGTCGGCTGCTGGGCCACCAGGTAGCCGTCATCGTCGCTCTGGTAGGCCATCCAGCGCCGGGCGCGGGCAGCGGCGGCTTCCAGGAACGCGGTCTCGCCCGTGACCCGGCGGACGAGCGCCAGGCCGATCAGGAACAGCGGCGTGGTGTCACTCGAACCGCGGTCGGCGGGGGCGTCGGCCAGACAGGGGATCTGGCCGTGCGGACTCTGGATGGCGGCCAGGGCGCTGAGCATGCGCCGGACCGTGTCCAGCAGCAACGCGTCGCCGGTCGTCAGGATGCCCAGAGCGGCGATCATCCAATCGCGGGTGTAGGGTTCGGCGTAGCCCCAGCCCGCCGTGCGCGGCAGCTCACCGCGCGGGCCGCGGGCGCAGTAGTGCAACACCTCCAGCGCGGCCCGGCGGGCCTCCTCGATTACCCGGTCGTCTGCTGCCATATGCCGGCTACAGCAAGCCGCACGCCAGCCGTGCGCCCCCTACCCTTCCGCATCCATGTTGGTGAAGAGGTTGTTGAGCGATTCGGCCAGGGTCGGGTGGGCGAAGGTAGCGTCGCGGAGCACGGTGTAGGGCAAGTTGCCCATCATGGCGATCTGCAACTGGGCCATGATTTCGCCGCCCTCCAGGCCCAGCACGGCGCAGCCGAGGATCTGCTTGGTGTCGGCGTCGACGACAGCTTTCATGAAGCCGCGCGTTTCGTCGACTTCGAGCGCGCGGGCTACGTAGCTCATGGGCATTTTGGCGACGCGGATGCGCCGGCCCGCAGCGCGCGCTTCGCTCTCGGTCAGGCCGACGCGGCCCAGTTGCGGGTCGATAAAGACGGTGTAGGGCACCATGCGCCCCGTAATCGTCACGTTGCCGCCCTCCAGCAGGTTGCTGCGGATGATGCGGAAGTCGTCGTAGGAGATGTGGGTGAAGGCCGGGCCGCCCTTCACGTCGCCCAGGGCGTAGATGCCGGGCGTGGTCGTCTCCAGGCGCGCGTCCACCTCGATGAAGCCGTGCTTGTCGGTGCGCACGCCGGTCTGGTCCAGGCCGAGATCCGCCGTGTTGGGCGTGCGCCCGGCGGCGAAGAGGACGTGCGACCCCTCCAGCGCGCGCTCCCCGCCGGGCGTGGCGACCGTCACGCGGATGCCGCCGTCTCCGGCCTGCCCGGCGTGGCGGGCTTCGGTCTCCAGCAGGATGTCGATGCCGTCTTCGCGCAGGATGTCGGCCACGGCCTCGGCCACGTCATCGTCCTCGCGGCCCAGCAACTGCTTGCCGCGCTGCACAATCGTCACCCGGCTGCCCAGGCGGCGGAACAACTGGCCGAACTCCAGGCCCACATAGCCCCCGCCCAGCACGATCAGGTGGTCGGGCACGGTGTCGAGTTCCATGATCGAGGTGGAGTCGAGCGTGGGCAGGCGGTCCAGGCCGGGCACGGTGGGGCGGGCCGGGTGGGCGCCGGTGTTGATGAAGATCCAATCGGCGCGTAGGGTGCGGGTGCCGCCGTCGTTCAGATCGACGGTCAGGGTCTTAGGGCCGGTGAAGCGGGCCGTGCCCATGATCAGGTCGAGGTCCTCGGTGGCTTTGATGCGCCGCTCGCTGCCGCCACGGAAGCTCTCCACGATGTCGCGTTTGCGGCGGCGCACGGTGGTCTGGTCCACGCGGATGGGGCCGGTATGGACGCCGTAGTCCGCGCCGCGGCGGGCCAGGTAGGCCACGCGCCCGCTGGCGATCATGGTCTTGGTGGGGGTGCAGCCTTCGTTGATGCAGGTGCCGCCGACATGGGTGGACTCGATG
Organism: uncultured bacterium; assembly: GCA_966434075.1. Lineage (GTDB taxonomy): Bacteria > Chloroflexota > Chloroflexia > QHBQ01 > JAICKM01 > JAICKM01. The sequence goes on along the minus strand of CBJNAR010000635.1, from coordinate 275 downwards.
AGGGCGGTGTGGCGGCCCGCGCGGGCCAGCGCCGAACTGAGCGGGACGCCGGCCTGCCCGGCGCCGATGACGATGGCGTCGTAGACTTCGGGTTCGCCGGATGTCGCAGGAGCCATGCTGGATACCTCCATTGATTCCTATGCGGGCCGGTTTGCAACCGGCCCCTACAACGGCCTGTCGCGCGAGCCGGGCGGCATCCCGGCGCCCCGGCCAACCTCTCCCCCGGCTGGGGTATACCCCACCCCGCAGCGGGGAGGGGAGATTCCGTCGCCCCC
>CBJNAR010000634.1:0-3419 GCA_966434075.1 uncultured bacterium | reverse complement strand
CCCCATCCACCGGCGGGGCGCGCGCCCGGTCCCCCGGCGGGCCGCCGCACCCGCACCCGCGAGAGCAAATCCAGCCCCAGCGCCGCGATACAGGCCATACCCTGGATCTTGGTGAACATGCTTATCGCCGCCAGCGCCCCTGCCGCCAGCAGCAGCCACTGACGCCGCCCGGCCTCCTCCATCCGGCGCACGGCGAGCAGATAGCAGACCAGGGCCAGCATCGACGCCAGGATCATCGGCTGGTCGAGCATGATCTTCTGGTTGATCTCGATGGCGCGCCCATCCAGCGCCCAGATCGCCGCCGCCGTGGTGCCGAACAGCAGCGGGCGCCACCGCGCCGGCCCCTGCCGCGCCCCGCCCGCGCCGATGATCCAACCCGCCGCGAACATGGCGAGCAGCGCCCCCAGGCTATAGGCCACCGACAGGTAGCGGGCGATCATGAAGCTGGTGACGCTGCCCCACGGCGTGAAGTGGTAGGCCAGGGCGGGCGTGTAGACCAGCGCGGCCAGCGGTGGGTGCGCGAAGAAGAAGTCACGGTACGGCAAGATGCCTTGCAGCATCATCTGGCTGGCGCCTGCGTAGACGCCTTCGTCGTCGTAGGGGCGCTCGATGAGGCCGCGCGCCTGCGGCACCAGCAGGTCGAGCCGGGCATACGCGCCCAGGGCCAGCACGATCAGCAGCGCCAGTGCGGGGAGAATCAGGCGCCGATCCGCGCGCCGGCGCGGGCGGGGCGCGGGCGGGGACGTTGTGGGGGTCTGAGGTGCGCGGACGCCGCGCCAGGCCAGCAGCGCCAGCCCGGCCAGCCAGCAGGCCCAGGGCAACCAGGGCCGGGCCGCATAATGGGCGACGAGGAGCTCCATGCCGGGCAGTTCCGGCGGGGTATCGCGGAAGGTCAGCGCGCCGGTGAGGCTGCCCGCCGCCGCGCTCAGCATGGCGGGCCAGCGGAGGTGGAAAGCAACGCCCAGCGCGCCGTAAATGAGTAAGCCAACGGCCACCCAGCGCGCGGCCCGGTCTGCCGCCCCGCCAGGAGCGGAACGACGACCGGTGCTCTCCTGCTGTTGCATGGGCCTATTATGGCAAAAGCGCGGGCAGGGTGTCAAATGACTCTATAACTGCATCCTGAACCGTTACAGCGCAAGATGCAGGTCGGTGCGCCTAGCACGGCTAGGCAAAGACGCTACAGACCCGTGCTTACCACTTGCGTAGCGCGATCCGCCGCCGGCATTCCGGCCCGGCGGGCTGCGGCTGGTTTCACGGCCAACCCGAGGATCGAGACGCCGAAGGGCAAGTTGCGCCTGGCGATCAGCGGCGCTTCGAGCGCAAACAGGCGGCTGAGGATGGTATTGACCGGTCCCGGCTGAGTCAAGGTGAAATCCGATTTAATCTCCGCGGCGCCGGGGCGGTAGGGACGTAACACCCGCACAGCGGCAATGGCCGGAAACAGCAGCGTGTTGAAGTACGAGAGCCGGCGGACCCGGAACCCGGCTGTTTTCAGCCGCTCCCGTACCTCCGCGCGGACATACCGACGCTTATGCAGGCTGATTTCATCTTGTGGCCCCCACAGGAAGCGGTAGGCCGGGACACTGAGCAGGAACAAGCCACCGGGGCGCAAAATACGATGCAGTTCGCCCAACATGGCGCGGTCGTCGTCGATATGCTCCAGTACGTCCAGGGCCGTGATCAGATCGAAGCTATCATCCGGGAAGGGCAGGGGCAGGCCGGTGACCTGCTGAACCTGACGAACCCCGCGCTGGTAGCAGAATTGCACCGCGTCGGCGTCCATGTCAATGCCCTCGGCTTGCCCATAGCGGGCCAGGTACTGGATCATCGTCCCGGTACCGCACCCCACATCGAGGATGCGGCGGGGGTCGCGCTGCCGCCGGGCAGCCAGATATTTGTCGAGGACTTGCAAGAAGATCTGCCGGCGCCCGATAAACCACCAATGTTTGTCTTCAATCTGGTAGTACTCGGCATAGAAGTCTTTATGCATACTTACCTTCCTGTATGCCCTGACTGTTCGGCGCACCCGGCGAGCCACCTTAACTGATGAAGGTCCAGGTGACAAACAATGCTGAGAGAATCAGGAAGCCGGTGAGGAAACTTGCTCCCACCCAGCGGAAAACGCGCGGGTTCTCGGTGACACACGCCAGGTAGATATAGATGGGGAAGATAACCAGCAGGCGGCGGGGCATATTGACCGCGGGGCGCCAGATGTCGGGCCAGGTCAGCGCAAGACTGACGATGGCGTAAAGCAGACTATAGAGAACATACGGCGCCCTGCGTATGCGTATGACGACTCCCGCCACCAATCCAATTAAGAGCAGGGCAAAGACGACGTCAATAACGTTGACCACGATCAGTGGATTATCGGGTCGGATGACGGCCAGGGCACGTAACAGGGGTGAGCCGGGAATCGTGAGCACCTCGCTGGCGCCCACATCCATCAGCCCCTGACTGGGGGTCTGGAGATAGAAATAGCGATATAACATGTAGGCGGCTGCGGCCAGCGGGCCAGGTAGCAGCCAGAGCGCGGCCCACAATGAGGGTCGGCCCGCCCCGACCGGCGCCGTCCGCCATGCCTGCCAGAACAGGTACGCCAGCGGCAGCATCAAGAACACGCCCGGTTGCTTGACCAGCGTGGCGCCCACGGCCAGCAAGCCGGCGGCCCACCAGCATTGCCGGCGCGCGTAATAGAGCGCGGCCACCGTGAACGCCAGTAGCGGGGCCTCGGTATACCCCAGGAACAAGAAAAAGGATGTGGGGAAGATGGCGCTGAAGATTACCGCCCGGCGCGCGACCTCCGGACGGTAATCGAGCGCGACAAGCCGGTATAGATACCAGAAGAACAAAAACGCCGCGACGTTCGCAACTACCAGGGCGGCCAGCAGCATCTGGTCGAACAACAGCACGCCCGTTAGCTTGATGAGCAAGGGATAGCCCGGAAACAGGGCGGTCAGCCAGGTGGGGTCCGACCCAAACCCCTCTTGCGCGATTTTGATGTAATCGGGCGTGTCGTAGATATTCCAAACGCCCAGGAGATAGCCCGCGAGATCATGCTGGGGCAGGACCACATTGGGATAATGCTCCAGCACGTTCTGGTAGACCGCGGGCGAGGTCAGGAAGAAGCGCAGCGCGCCCCAGGCCGATAGAAGCAACCGCACCGCCAGCCAGACCAGGAAGGCAAACTTCAGCCCCGAGGTGCCCGGTGCGGCGGTAGCGCGATCGGATGTCGCCGGGGAGAGTTCTACTGCTGCGGGAGATATCGTGCGCGAGCGAAGGATCGACATTGTGGCGAACTTTCTTACTTGCTCTTGGGGACGTTATTTAGATCCGAGAAGCTGGAATCTTGAAACCAGCCTTATTATACGAACCGCTTTGGGGAGTGTCAATTTCGGCGGGTTGCAGCGTGGCGGAGGGTA
>CBJNAR010000633.1:0-3420 GCA_966434075.1 uncultured bacterium | reverse complement strand
CAAGTACAAGGACCCGGCCAGCGGCATCGGCCTGCGGCTGGCGGACGCCTCGCACGACCCGGTGGTCTACAAGCTGCACCCACGCCACGTGCGCGCCTGGGCCGGCGGCAACTGCTTCGCCCAGGCCCACTGGCATTTCGGCTAAGCGGCGCGGGCGGGGCAAGGCGGCGCGGGCCGGTTTGAAACCGGCCCCTACAGCGCCGAGGGAGATGCGGACCGCGTGAGGCAGCGCGGGCCGGTTTGAAACCGGCCCCTACAGCGCCGGGGGGGATGCGGGCCGGGCGAGGCGGCGCGGGCCGGTTTGAAACCGGCCTCTACAGCGCCGAGGGAGCTTCGCTCGTCACTCCTCGTCGCTCGTCGTACTCAGCACTCAGCACTCAGCACTCAGCACTCGCCCCCCGCCGGGCCAGGGCCTGGGCGACGAGGTCGTGGAGCTGGCGGATGCGGTAGGGCTTGGAGAGGAGAAAATCGACGCCGTGGGCGGCCAGGTCGGCGGCGTTGAGCTGGTTGCCCCAGCCGGTGATCAGGGCGATGGGCACGCCCGGCGCGCGGGCGCGCACCTCGCGCACCACCTCCCAGCCGTTCATGCCCGGCATGCCCAGGTCGGTGCAGACCAGGTCGAACGGCTGCGCGGCGAGTTGGGCCAGCCCTTCCGGCCCGCTCGTCACCACCACCACCTCGTGGCCGCCCATGCGCAGCATCGCGCGCAGCATGTCGGCCAGGTCGGGGTCGTCGTCGATGGCGAGGATGCGCGCGCCGGGCGGGCGGGGCGGCTCGGGGGGCAGGGGCGCCGTCACCACGCGCGCCCGCCCTGCGGCGGGCAGGGTGATCGTGAAGGTGGTGCCCACGCCTGCCGCCGACACCACGGCGATCTCCCCGTGGTGGTTGGTCACGATGTTCTTGACCAGGATCAGGCCCAGGCCGCTGCCGGAGAGCTTGGTGGTGAAGAACGGCTCGAAGATGCGCGCCTGGGTCGTGGCGTCCATGCCCACGCCGGTATCGCGCACCGTCAGCACCACCTGGTCGCCCCGTGCCGCCGCGCTGATGGCGATCTGCCCGCCGTCCGGCAGCGCGTCCACCGCGTTGAGGATGAGGTTGGTCAGCACTTCGCGCAACTCGGTCGGGTTCCCGGCCACCTGCACCCCCGCCGGCACATCGGTGGTGACGGCGATCTCCGCGCCCGCGACCGGCCCGGCCTGCACGCGCGACTGGGTGATGCCCAGCACATCCTGCACCAGGGCGCGCACATCCACCGCCACCGCCGTGACCGGCTGGCGCAGACGCGCGAACGTCTGGATGCGGCTGACCATGGCCGCGCCGTCCTCCACCGCCTGGTGGATCAGTTGCAACTGGCGCGCGCCCTCCGGCGACAGGTCGAGGGCCAGCAATTCGAGGCGGCCCATGATGCCGGCCAGCACGTTGTTGAATTCGTGGGCCACGCCTGCGGCCACCCGGCCCAGCGCGCCCATGCGCTCCGCCGCCAGGGTGCGCTCCTCCATCAGGCGGCGCTCGGTCACGTCGTCGCACATCAGCAAGATGCACGGCTCGCCGGCCAGGTCGATGGGCGCGCCCTGCAACACCGCCTGGCGCACGTCGCCGCCGGCCCGCCGCAGGCGGAACTCGAAATCGCGCACCTGGCCCGTGGTGCGCAGCAGCGCCAGCAGGCGGTTGCGGTCGGCCACGTCGACCCACATGCCCAGGGTGAGCGTCGATTCCGCCAGCAGTTGCTCGCGGCTGTAGCCGAACAGGCGCGTGCACGCCTCGTTCACGGCCACGATACGGCCGTCGGCGGCGCGGACAATGGCCGTCGCCATGGGGTTGGCCTCGAACGCCTTGGCGAAGCGTTCCTCCGAGTCGCGCAGGGCCTGCTCGGCGCGGCGCCGCTCGGTGATGTTTTGGGCCACGACCAGCACCGTGGGCCGGTCGCCCGTTTGCATCGTGTGCGAGGTGATCTGCACTTCGAGGATGGTGCCGTCCTTGCGCTGGTGCCGCCAGTAGCCGGACTGCTGATAGCTGGGCCGCGCCCGCGCCACGTCGTCGAGCAGCAGCGGCACGTCCTCCGCCGGGCGGATATCGGTGATGCGCATCGCCAGAAACTCGGCACGGCTGTAGCCGTAGGTCGTGATCGCTGCGTCGTTCACTTCGAGGAAGGCGAGCGTCTGCATATCGTAGAGCCACATCGGCAGGGGATTGCCGGCGAACATCAGGCGAAAGCGGGCTTCGCTCTCCTGCAACGCCCGCCGGGCGACGTGCCGGTCGGTGATGTCGCGGGCGATGTTGAGCACATATTCGACCGAGCCGTCGGGCGCGAACTCGGGCGTGAGGCGCGACTCATACCAGCGCGGCTCGGCCGGCGAATAGCCCTGGTATTCGACCACCTGCTCCTGCCCGTCGGCGAACACGGCGGCCAGCCTGGCCTCCCAAAAGGCAATCTGATCGGCGGGGATGTCCAGTTCGCGCAGGCGCTTGCCGATCCAGATGTCCGCGGGCCAACCCGTGGCCTGCTCCACGGCGCGGTTGACGTAGACGTGGCGCAGGCTCCGGTCATACCGGGCGATCACGTCGGGCGCATTTTCCACCAGGGCGAGGAACTCCTGCTCGCCCCAGGGGCGAGACTGTTGCGCGCCGGAGCGCGCGGTAATATCGACGAAAGAGACGACGATCTGCGTCACCGGCCCACCCGCCTCGCGCAGCGGCTCGGCGTCGACCAGCCACCAGGTCGCGGGCTGGTCCGAGGCGCCGGGCACGCCCAACACGGTCTGGCGCACCGCCTGGCCGGTGCGGCGGGCGCGCACCGCGGGCCGGTCCTCCGGCGGGCAGGGCGTGCCGTCCGCGTACTGCAGCGGCGGCTGGGCCGGGTCGCTGTCGGCCCGGCCCGGCGCGGCCGCCGGCCCCAGTAGCGCCTGGGCGGCGGGATTGCTGAACACCACGAGGCCGCGGGCATCGTAGATCACGATGCCGGGCGCCGGAGAGTCTGCGGGATCGATCATAGCGCGCGCCTTTGCCGGGGAACGGTGCGCGCCGGCGGGTCCGCGCGCCGGGCGGCCCAACGTAGACACGGGGGCGACGGGTGCCTCTTTAGATGCCCCTTTAGGTGCCCCTTTAGGTGCCCCTTTAGGGGCAGGCGCGGTTGCACGCGTGCGCTACCTTTCCTGGGATTCTAGCACGGCCCGCTCCCCGGCCACAAGGGGCAGACAGGCCACCGGGCCGGGTCCGATAGTCCCCAATCCGCGCCGGGCCACGCCTTAGCCGGGGTCGCCGGCCGCGCGGCGGGCCAGCGCCTGGGCCACGATCTCCTGCACCTGCACCACGCGGTAGGGTTTGGGCAGGACAAAGTCCACCGTCCCGGCGGCCAGTTCATCGGGATCGAGCGCCGCGCCCCAGCCGGTGAGGACGGTGGCCGGCGTCTGCGGGGCGCGG
>CBJNAR010000632.1:0-3425 GCA_966434075.1 uncultured bacterium | reverse complement strand
CTCGCTCGCGGTTGCCGCACGGCGCGGCGGGGGATGGGCGGCGCCGGCACCCACCACGCACACAGGAGACCATGATGGCAGATGCCCCGCTGATCGGCATTCCGACCCTCAGCGACGACGGGGTGCCGGGCCGCCGGCCCCCGCGCTTCAGTAATAACCAGGCCTATTCGCAGGCCGTGCTGGCGGGCGGCGGCGTGCCCGTGCTCATTCCGCTGATGGCCGACCCCGCGCCGCTGCGCGTGCTCTATCGCCACCTGGACGGGCTGTTGCTGCCGGGGGGCGTGGACGTGGACCCCGCCCTGTACGGCGCGCCCCGCGACCCCGCGACCGAGCCGCCCGACCCGCTGCGCGATGCGGTGGAACTGCGCCTGCTGCGCTGGGCGCTGGCCGACGACATGCCGGTGCTGGCGATTTGCCGCGGCCTGCAGGTGCTCAACGTCGCCTGTGGCGGCACCCTGTGGCAGGATCTGGATACGGGCCGGCCCGGACCGATCGCGCACCGGGCCTCGGCCCAGGCGGGCGACCGGGCGCTGCTGGCGCACGCCGTCACGCTGGCGCCGGGCAGCCGGCTGGCCGCGGTGCTCGGTGCGGAGGAGGTCGCGGTCAACACGCTGCACCACCAGGGCCTCGCGGACCTGGGCACGGACCTGCAGCCGGTGGCCTGGGCGCCCGACGGGCTCTGCGAAGGGCTGGAGGTGCCGGGGGCGCCGTTTGTGCTGGCCGTGCAATGGCACCCCGAAGAACTGGTCACTCGCCAGGCCGCGTCGCTGCGGCTGTTCACGGCGTTTTGCCGCGCCGCGGCGGAGCGGGCCGCGCCCGTCCGCTGAGCATGCCGGGGGGTCGGCAGCGGCGTTGGTGCAGGTTCCAGCAACCTGTTGGGGCCGGCCTACGCTAACGACCAGCGAGTACGGCGCGATGTGCTACGCACCGCTGCGCGAGAAATCGCGCAACTACCCTCATCAGGGCGCCGGCACCGGCATCAGGCGCCGGCGGCATACCAGTTCAACACGCGCAAGGCGCGCAGCGTGATCCACCGGCTCGGGCGGCCCTCGCCCGCGTCCACCGCGACCGGCATCGTGCCGGGGTATTGGGTCTCCAGCGGCCACCGGCCCGCGGCGTCGCGCTTGGATGCCACCAGGTCGATGGCCTCGGCCACGCGGGCGTCGGGTGCGACCCCGGCGCGGCGCAGGTAGTCCAGCCCCCGCAGCACGTCGTAGTGCCACCAGGTGGGGAAGGCGAAGCGCGTCCACGCCGCCCCGCCCTTGCGATCGCGCGCGATTACCTCGCCGGTGGACGCCCGGCGGCAGAGACGGCGCTCCAGGAGATACTCCTGCCCGCGCCGCCGCGCCGCCGTCACCTCCGAATCCGCCCCGCCGGCCTCCTCGTGCGCGAGCAGGGCTTCGAGCACGCAGATCGTGGTGTTGAACGACGACCGCGTGGCGCCGTTGGCGGCCTCGCAGTTCCAGCCGCCGTCGGGCAGTTGCTCGCCCAGCAGCCGGTCGATGAGGCCCCGCACGTCCTGGCCGAAGTAGGCGCCGGCCGCCGCGACCTGCCCGTTGATGCAGGGCTCCTCCTCGCCGGCAAAGAAGGGGTTGCCGTCAGTGCCCGGTGGGCCCCACCCCGGCCAGATCACGCGGTCGCGGACCAGCCCCAGCGCGTGGCGGGCGGGGGCGCTCGCGGGATCGAGACCGAAGTCGCGCAGCAGCATCAGGACGTGCATGGTGGAGTCCCAGCCGCGGTTCCAGGTCGCGCCGCCCCAGCGCCCGTCGGCGGCCTGGAGGGCGAGCAGCCGCGCGCCCGCGCCCGCCGTGGCGACCCGCGCGCGCTCGGCCGCGACCTCGCCGGCGGGCGCCCCCAACAGGTCCTGCAACACCTGCCAGCGGATGGCCGGGTCGGAATCAAGCAGCCACCGGACGACCGATGCCTGTAGCTGGGGGGCGGGCCGGTTGGGGGGATTGGTCGCCATCTGCGGGTGCTCCTCACTTTGCTGAAAAGATGCGCGGGGCCGCCTGACTGGTCCGCCGACCGCGCCTATCGTAGCGCACGAAGCGGTCTCCGTCCATTATAACGACATAACGACAGCAGGCAACGGGCACGAGCGTTACGCCGGGGCGGGGGTGCGCGTCATAGTGTTGCATCCCGGTGGGCGACCAACCTCTCCCCCAACCCCTCCCCGCCGCGGGGAGGGGAGTTACTTTCGATGGCGCAAGCGATTCCCCCTTCCCGCGGCGGGAAGGGGGGCAGGGGGGTTAGGTGGGTCGCCCACCGGGGGGCTGCGCATCGCGCGCAAAATCGTGACGCAAACCCCCGGCGCTGCGGCTCCGCTTTCGTGAAGGACGGGTATGCACGATCGTGATACGGTCTGCTGCCCTGGGCGCGACGCCCCAACTTGCGGTGCGCGTCTTGTATTCCGCATCCAGAGGCTGTATAGTAGTAATACCACAAAGTCCCCAACATTCACCAACATGCCGGCAGGGGATTTCATACCACCTCGCGATCTCCACTTGCTTTAGATAGTGCGCGGCGTTAGCTGTTTGCCGGGAGCACGCAGAACGAGCCAGACCCCCTGGCCTCGTGGAAGGGTCCGACCATGGCGCGCACGACGGCCCGCGTGGAGCACGGCACGTTACTGACCGGGACGGACGCCGCCGGCGCGATTCCGGTGGACTCTCCCGCCTGGTTTGCCTGGTTGGCGCGCGCCACGACCTTCGCGTTTAGCGGCCCCAGCGGGCGGTTTACGGCCCGCCAGGAGGGGCGTGAGCGCGGCGGCCGCTACTGGAAAGCCTATCGCACCACCGGCGGCACGCTGCAGCGCGTCTATCTCGGCAAGTCGGATGATCTCACGCTCGCCCGGCTGAACGACGCGGCGGCCAGACTGGCGGGGGGCCCCGCGCCGCCCCCGCCGCCAAAACCACCCACTGCCGGGGCGAGCCCCGCCGCCCCGCTGCTGGCGACCAAGCTGTTCGTCCCGCCCGCCCGCGCCACGCTGGTGCCCCGCCCGCGCCTGTTCGCGCGGCTGCACGCCGGGCTGCGCGACAAACTGACGCTGGTGGCCGCGCCCGCCGGCTTCGGCAAGACGACACTGCTGAGCGCCTGGCGCGCCACGCCCGCCGGTAGCGCCGCGCCCTTCGCCTGGGTCTCGCTCGACGCGGCGGACAATGACCCGCTGCGCTTCTGGAGCTATGCCATCGCCGCCCTGGACACGCTGGCGCCGGGGTGCGGCACGGCGGCGCTGGCCTTGCTGCAATCGCCCGCGCCGCCGCCGATTAACAGCCTGCTGACCAGCGTGTTGAACGCCGTCAGCGCGTCATCGGGCGCAGCGGGATGCGCGCTGACCCTGGTGCTCGACGATTATCACGTGATCACGACGCCGGCCATTCACGAGGCCCTGGCGCTGCTGCTCGACTATCTGCCGCCCGCGCTCC
>CBJNAR010000631.1:0-3425 GCA_966434075.1 uncultured bacterium | reverse complement strand
AGAATTAGTCAAAACAACAATAGAATGGCTAGTCCAGCTGATCCTATGTTATTTCGGTAGAGTTATGTCAATATGCGCCGCGCTTATTTACTATAATTAGTATTCACTGCTGGAAGCGCGGTATTGTAGTTTCCTGTGTTATACTACGATTGACAAACCGAGAGCGTTGTGATAAAATAGCTTTTATAGTAAACGACACGAGTGTCTCTTCCAGGGCGCGCTATGTCCTGTTGCGGCTTGGCCAACCGCAGCATTAAGCAGGCCGCCAATCTCTATTTCCAACAAGTAACACAAAACGAATATTCCTATGGCGAAGTCCACGGCTTACCCCTTCGGTAACTGGTGGATCTCTTACCTAGTACTCCGGGACCCACAGTTTGCGGCAAACCCGTGACGGGGTAATATGCTTCGCTTTTGCCCACAACGACCTTGTCCGGTGAAGTCGCTCAGGTAGCGCAAGCTATGCGACCGATCCGATCTTCCGAGATCTAAAATCGAAGCTAGCGCCAATCGACACGCCGCGACCGCATGGGGGCGAGGTAGCGGCATATCGTTGTTGTGTTCAGGGAGAAGTAAGCAATGGACGACCTGAGTACGCGACGCGAGCCGCTCGCAGTCGCACTGCCGAGTAGAGTCGTTGGGGCACAAGGACGCCCGCCGACAGATCGGCGACAGCGTGGTTGGCGGCGTGAAGACCCCCTATCGGGAGTACGCGTCAGTGTAATCATCCCGGCGATGAATGAGGCAGCGAACCTGCCGCATGTGTTGCCCCGAATCCCGAGTGCTGTTCACGAGGTCGTGCTTGTTGATGGCAGTTCCACCGACAATACCGTTACCGTTGCCCGCTACCTCTGGCCGTCGATCCGCGTCATCCAGCAGGTTGGACGTGGAAAAGGCGCTGCGCTGCGTTCAGGTTTTGAGGCGGCAACCGGCGATATCATCGTCATGCTCGATGCGGACGGGTCGACCGATCCTGGGGAGATCCCCTATTTCGTCAGTGCGTTGCTGGCCGGGGCCGAGTTCGTAAAAGGCTCACGCTTCCTCCATAGCGGAGGCACGGCCGACATGCCTTTCTATCGCATGTTGGGCAACCTGGGCTTCGTGCTGTTAGTTCGCTGCCTCTTTGGGGGCCGCTATACCGACCTCTGTTACGGCTACAACGCGTTTTGGCGGCGCGTGCTGCCTCAACTGCAACTGACCGGTGACGGTTTCGAGATCGAGACGATGATGAACTTGCGTGCGCTCGCCGTAGGCTTGCGTGTGGTAGAGGTACCGAGTTTCGAAGCTAAGCGCATTTACGGGTCGAGCCGCCTGCGCACCATCCCGGACGGCTGGCGAGTAGTCCAAACGATTCTGCGCGAAAGATCAAACCGGGTAGGCCGCTTCGCTGCGCCGCGCCTGACCACGGGTGGAACTCATCTGGCTGTGGTTGTGCCCCAGTCTGCCGGCAACGGCTGGGCTACAGGGAATGGATCGATCTCGCCGCCGACCCTGGTGCCAGTTTCCCTCGCGGAGTCTGGGGAGATGACCCGGCCCACCAGTCGGGAAATCTAATCAGCCGCCGAGACGGGAGGCAACGAATGCCGAGCGCGCGCCGGCGGGGCGAGCCCGTACCCATCCTAATGTACCACAGTATCGGGGATAAGGTCAGCAAACGCTTTGCTCCGTTTGTGGTGCCGCCGTGCCAATTTGCCGAGCAGATGGCATACCTGGCCGAAGCAGGCTACACATCGCTCACCGTGACGCAACTGGTTGCGGCCTGGAGTGGCGGACTAGAGGCCCTACCGGCCCGATCGGTCGTCTTGACGTTTGACGATGGCTTCGCCGATTTCCGGACCCAGGCCCTACCGGTTCTCGAGCGCTATGGTTTCAGGGCGACGCTGTTCGTCACCACAGGCTTTGTCGGATCAACCAGCCAGTGGCTCGCGCGAGACGGCGCGGGCGAACGGCCCTTGCTCTCGTGGCGCGAACTCAGCGAGGTAAGTGCGGCCGGAATCGAGTGCGGGGGGCACAGCCATACGCACCCGGCCCTGGATGCGCTGCCCGTTGCGCGTGTCCGGACGGAAATCACAGAATGCCGCGACCGCCTGGAGCAAGCCCTGGGCCGGGTCGTGTGCGCGTTCGCGTATCCCTTCGGTTATCACAGTCCTTCAGTGCAAACTGCGGTGCGAGAAGCGGGCTACACATCGGCATGCGCGGTGCAATACACGGCCAGCCGGCCCGATAACGATCGCTATGCGCTGGCCCGGCTCATCGTCACGAGGAATACAAGTCTGAAGACCTTCACACAGTTAGTGGTAAGTGGCGGATCAACCCCCGATCAACTGGCGCGGCGCATCCGCGGCGCCGTCTGGGCGCGGATCCGCCACGCGCATTATGGCGTCATACACACGCGCGAGGCAAAGGGGACCGCCTGATGACGGAGATGCTGCCCGATGTGTCGGTGGTAATTTGCGCGTATACGGAGGACCGCTGGTTTGACATAGAGCGGGCGATCGAATCGATCCGCAGGCAATCGATGCCGGCGCGGGAAATCATCCTTGTCGTCGATCACAATGCCCAGCTATTGGCGCGCGCGCGCGCCGCACTACCCGACGTGCTGGTTGTCGAGAATCGTGAGGCCAGGGGCCTTTCAGGCGCCCGCAACAGCGGGATCGAGGTGGCGCAAGGGGCCCTCGTCGCTTTCCTGGATGACGATGCGGAAGCCGACCCTGACTGGCTCGCGTATCTGACGGGCGCTTGTGCCGATCCCCACGTCCTGGGTGCCGGTGGGCGGGTGGATCCGCTGTGGCAGGTCGACCCGCCGCGTTGGTTTCCCGATGAATTCTTCTGGGTGCTCGGCTGTACGTACCGGGGGCTGCCGCAGGAATCGGCGCCTGTCCGCAACCTTTATGGTGGATGCGGATGCATCCGCCGGACGGCGTTCTCCGCTGTGGGCGGCTTCCGCTCCGGGCTCGGACGAATCGGAACCCGGCCCCTAGGCGGTGAGGAAACCGAATTTTGCATTCGCCTGCAGCAGCACGATCCACAGGGCATCTTCATATACGAGCCGCGCGCCCGGATCCGGCACCGGATCCCGGCGCAGCGGGCACGTTGGGACTACTTTGCCAGACGCTGCTACTCGGAAGGTTTGTCGAAGGCGGCCATAGCCCGCCTGGTCGGCACCCAGGATGGACTAGCCGCGGAGCGGGCCTACACATTGCGCACCCTGCCGCGCGGCGTACAGCATGGCCTGGCCGATAGCGTACTGCGGCGCGATCCAGGCGGGCTGGGGCGGGCGGCTGCTATTGTTGGCGGATTGGCCTGCACGAGCGCAGGCTATATTCTTGGCACGGCCCGCCAAGCGCCTGCCGGCCGGGGACGACGGCACATCCCGGTGCAGACCCTGGAGGCACCGCCGGTCCCCGCAGGCCCGGCCGCTGTAA
>CBJNAR010000630.1:0-3427 GCA_966434075.1 uncultured bacterium | reverse complement strand
AGGCCATCGGACTGGCGACGACCATGCTCAACACGAGCCGCTAGATCCCTAATGGTGCGAGCTCCAGGGCCGCCGGCGTGGTCCTGGGGTGCCACACGACCACCCTGATCTTCCTCCACCCACCGGCCGCTACAAAATGCCTCCCGGCTGTGCCGTCCTGCGCGTCTAGAGATAGGATCGAGACATTGCGGCAGATCCGGCAAAAACCCTCGATTCTATCTATGATTGCCAAAACGGTGCTATAATAAATCCCGAAGCCATACAGCGTCCGAGGAAGACCCCATGCTCGACCGCTTTGCTGTAGTCATCGGACTCAATTACACCAACTTTCCCTCTGGCGTCTCCACGGAGACAGCAAGCCGCGCCGGTATGAATGTCCTGCGATTTGCGGAAGCGGATGCCGAGGCGGTGGCCGAAGTACTGCGCGTCGCCGGCTACAACGTGGAATGCCTCCTGGGGGCGACGGCTACGCGCAAAGCAATCATTGCGGCACTGCGACGGCAGAGTCTGGCCGCTAATACCGAAGGGCTCCTCCTGGTTTACTTCGCCGGCCATGGCGACGTCGATCCGCATAACCCCGATATCGCCTATTTACTGCCGGCTGATGCTGATCCGGAGGAACTGGACGGGACCGCCATACCATTGGAGGATCTTGCCGGTCGCCACTTGGGCAAAGTCACCTCCGCGCTCACGCTGCTGGATTGCTGCCATAGCGGATATGCACTGGGTTTGCGCGGAGGGGTCCGCCAATTCGAGCAGCAGGCCCAGCGCAGTTTCAGTAATGTACGCGGTCGCATCGTGATTGCAGCATGTGCCGGTAACCAGTTAGCACGGGAAATAACCACGCTGGGTCACGGCGCCTTTACTTATTACGCGCTCGAACACTGGCAGACCCACCCGGAAGAAGTCAATGACTTCACCTTGTCGGCCCATGTGGTCCAGGCACTAGAGCAGGTGGGCCTGCCGCCACCCGTGCGCGGCGGGGTCCAGGAAGGGCGCATTGTCCTGCGCGCGCCGGCTCCGCCGTCCACCCTGACCTGGCAGGAACGCGACGCGCTGTATGATCAACTCATGAAGGCGCTGACCAGCCTCCAACAAGTCCGGGATTTTTGCTTCGCGCTCCGCATCGACTATGAGTCCTTACCGGGTAACGACCGGCGCAGTAAAATCCAGCACTTGATCCTTGCAACCGAAGGGCTGCGGCGCATCGGGGATCTCAAAAATCTGCTGCAAGCCGTCATCGAACGTAAAGAGCGCCAACTAGAGCAACAGCGCCAGGCCCGCGCCGTCCGAGCAGCCGCGCTTCAGATGGAACAAGCCCGGCGTGAGCAGGCCGCCCGCGAGGCGGAACGCGCCGTTCAGGAACAGCGCAAGCAAGCCCTCGCGCAGATCGCGCTTGCTGTCGAACAGTTCACACAAACCAGGCTCCGCGACGATGCTAACAGACAGCGTGAGGAATTGTATAGTCTGCTGGTGACTATAGCCGATGCCCAGCAGATCCAACAACTGTGTCTCGCACTCCAGGTCGAGTATGCTACACTGGAGAAGATGGATGACAGCGGGAAAATCAGTTGGCTGATTATGACTATGGCGCAAGCGGGGCGCATCGACGATCTGAAGCACGTGGTCGATACCCTTCCGATCCCCAGAAGCCGGCCGCCGTCATCACAACGATCCTTCGAGCCGCCGCGGATCTACGTGACGCCGCCTGCTCCAGCACCCACCATTGGCAAGGTTACACAAACGACCCGCCTGACGGGGAATAGCGATGCGATAAGTAGCGTGACGTTCGCTAACAGTAGCCAGATCCTGGCGACAGGGGATCGGGCGGGCACCGTCCGGCTCTGGCGGGTGGGGCGGGGCACTATCTGGCAGACATTGCACGGTCCTACTGCTCAAGTATACAGTGTGGCCTTTGCGCCGGACGGTAAAATGCTGGCTGCTGCGTCTGCCGACAAGCTCGTCCGGCTCTGGGACACGAACAAGGGCACGATATTACGCATACTGGAGCATCCACAACCCGTTTATAGTGTGGCCTTTGCGCCTAACGGACAGATGCTGGCCACGGGGTGCCGGGATAACACTGTCCGCGTCTGGCGTGTTGCCGGAGGACAACTGATTAGCAGCTTCACGGGTCATGCTAATTTTGTTGCCGCAGTCGCTTTTGGGCGTGACGGCCAGATACTGGCCTCAGCATCCGGGGACAAGACCATCCGGCTCTGGAATACATCCGATGGTCGCTTGCTCGGCGCACTCGAAGGACATGATCGCCCAATCTGGAGCCTGGCATTTGCGCCTGATGGACAGCTACTTGCATCAGGCGCAGTCGATTCCACCGTTCGGCTATGGGATACGTCTTCGGGCAGGCTTTTGCACACTTTGCGGGGACATAGCGGCCCCGTCAACAGCGTGACCTTCGCGGCAGACGGAAAGATCCTGGCATCGGGCGGCAATGACAAGGTGGTGCGCCTCTGGCGCGCGGTGGACGGCACGGCGTTGGGGCTATTGACAGGACATGCCACCGCCGTTGAAAGCGTAGACTTTGCGCCGAATGGCCTTTTGCTGGCAACAGGTGACAGGGATGGCGCCGTCCGATTGTGGCAAATAACCTATAAGTAGCGGTGCAGCCCCATCCCAAAATCACCCTGCGCCGCTACTAACGGCTTGGCACGTAAATCGATTCGCAGGAACGGTCCAGCTAAAGAATGAGCATCGCGTCGCCGAACGAGTAGAAGCGATACGCCTCGCGCACGGCTTCCTCATAGGCGGCGAGCAGGCGCTCGCGGCCCACCAGCGCGCTGACCAGCATGACCAGCGTGGACCGCGGCAGGTGGAAGTTGGTCACCAGGCTGTCGGTGACGCGGAAGCGGAAGCCTGGATAGATAAACAACTGGCTCCAGCCGATGGCCGGGCGCAGTGTGTCGTTGCCGGCATCGCCCAGCCCCTGCTCCTGGGCCACGGTCTCCAGCACACGCACGGTGGTCGTGCCGACGACGACCACCCGGCGCCTGGCGGCGCGCGTGGCGTTGATGGCCGCCGCCGTCGCCGCGGGCAGTTCATACCACTCGCGGTGCATCGGGTGGGTGCGCGGATCGTCCTCCTGCACCGGGCGGAAGGTGTCCAGGCCGATGTGTAGCGTGACCGTGGTCCACTGGACGCCCTTCTCGCGCAGAGCGGTGATAAGGCGGGGCGTGAAATGCAGCCCCGCCGTGGGCGCCGCCGCCGAGCCGGGCACGCGGGCGTAGACCGTCTGGTAGCGCTCGGGGTCGGCCAGCGGCTCGTGGATGTAGGGCGGCAGCGGCATCACGCCGATGCGGTCGAGCCAGGGTTCGGGCGGCTGGTCGAAGCGCAGCAGCCGCCCGCCGATCTCCGTGCGCCCGACGATCTCGGCCTCCAGCACCACGCCCGCAGGCGGGCCGGGCCGCCC
>CBJNAR010000629.1:0-3429 GCA_966434075.1 uncultured bacterium | reverse complement strand
GCGGTCTGGTCGGTGCCGGAAGAAGAAAAGGACGAAGCCGAACGACGGCGCTAGCCCACCCCGCCCGGCGAGTCGGCCGGGCGAGGCGGCGGAAGTCGCGCGGGCCGGTGGGTTAGCGGATCCACCGCCTCACCACTCGCGCACCCAGGGATATGACAGCGCGTAGTCTGTAAAGCCTATGGCGGCGTAGAGCGCGTGCGCGGGCGGGGAATACGAGCCGACCGTCGCGACGGTCGCGCCCAGGTGCTGCGCCCGGCGCAGCCCCTCACTCATCACGGCGCGGGCCAGGCCCCGGCGCTGGTGTTCGGGCGCGGTGCCGACCGGCTCAAAGGCCGCCGCGCGCGTCACGTCGTCGAACCAGACCGTGCAGAAGGCAGCAATCTCCCCGCCAGGGGCCACCGCTACCAGGTCGAGATCGCGCCGGTACAGCGGCGCCCGCTGCACGTTCTCATACCATTCCCAGCCCCGATAGCGGCCCGCCGGCTCATCCGGGTGGAAAGCCCGCCACGAAGCCCAACTGCGCGCCGGTAGTTCCTCGCGGTCGCCCAGTGCGCGCACCGTATAGCCGGCGCCCGGCGCGGTCTGTAGAATCGGTAAGTCGAGCGAGCGGCGGCGCTGGTACTCGGGCCCGGAGTCCTGGCGATAACCCCGGCTGCGCAGTACCTGCTGCCGCAAGTTATCATGTTCGTTCACCCACACCGCCAACCGGCGGCGCCCATCGCGGCCGGTGTCCGCCAGTTGCGCCTCCGCCCTGGCGAGCATCGCGGCTTCCAGCGCAGGTGTGCGGAGCACCGGGTCTACCTCTAGAAACGCCTCGCCCTTGCCTTCGGGATGCACCACTGCGGCCAGCCGCCCGTCCGCCGTTTCCCAGAGAAAGACGGCATCGGGCAGCCAGGGATGCTCGATGTTCTCCCAGGCATGCCAGCGGCAATAATCGAAGCGGTAGACCGCCCAGTTGAGATCCCAGGCCCGGTTGCCGGGAGCCACGGCGCGCAAAAACTGCCGGATCCGCCAGTAGTCGCCGTCGTCATGGTACCGGCGCATCGTGAGTTCCATCGGCGTATTACTTGCTCCCTCCTGGTTGCTGCGTGATAGCATGCCGTCCGTGGGCCTTATTTGCAGCGGGCGCCCGGCCTGTTCGGGCGCCCGCCGGTTTACTTGCGGGGCGGGCCACTGCGCCCGCGCAGCCGGGCCCCGGCCTCCAGCAGCACCAGCGCCCAGGCCACCAGCGCGGCCAGCGGCCAGATCAGCGACTCTCCGGTGACCGGCATGCCGACGGACGCCGGGGTAGGGCTGGGAGTCAAACTTGGAACCGGCGGTGCGTCACCGCCGGTTTTAGCGGGAGCACGCTCAGTCATCTCGACGGGACCCATCGTCTGCGCCAGGCCAAAATCCTCAT
Source organism: uncultured bacterium (assembly GCA_966434075.1). Taxonomy (GTDB): domain Bacteria; phylum Chloroflexota; class Chloroflexia; order QHBQ01; family JAICKM01; genus JAICKM01. Next base: position 2,030 of record CBJNAR010000629.1, on the reverse strand, counting down.
TGAACCGGCTCCAGTTCCAGGTCAGTGTAGCGGTTGTGGGGATCGCGCCGCGATCCGGGGACCGCAGGATCGTCGGTTGAACAGCCGCCGAAGCGCTTTGGCGCAGATCGGCCACATTCCACAAGCGTACCGCGCCATCCAGCGAGGCCGCCGCCAGCGTCGCCCCGTCGGGGCTGAAGGCCAGCCCGCTCACGGGCTCGGCGCCCGCGGAGATCAGTGTGGGATCCGTCCCTGGCCGGCCCAGGTTCCACAGCCGCAGCGTGCCGGGCGTGCCGCTCGCCGCCAGCAAGTGGCTATCAGGGCTGAAGGCCAGCGCCGCGCCGTCGTCCGCCACACCCAGCAGGACCGTGGCGGCGGGCGGGGTCGTCCGCCGGTCCCAGAGGCGCACAGTGTTCCCTTCGGCGCCGATGGCGGCCAGCCAGTCGCCATCGGGACTGAAAGCCGGAGCGCGCGCGCCGAGGTGCCGCAGCAGGGTGGGCGTGGCGGACGGCTGATTGAGGTCGAACAGCCAGACACCCTCGCTAGCACTCGCGGCCAGAGTGCGACCATCCGGGCTGTACGCCACCCCGTTGTAGCTCTGGCTTCCCGATCCCGGCACCTGTACTTCGCGTGGTAGCACTGCCGACAGATCCCAGAGGAAGACTCCCTCGGCGGTTGCTGCCGCCATTTGCTGACCGTCGGTCCGGACGGCCAGGGCGTGAATGACAGCCCGCGGCCACTGCACCGTGCTCAGGCGCGGCGGATCATCCATCGCAAACGTGTATAGTCCACCGGGATCGAATGGCTCGGCAGCAAAGACCTCCTTCCCGTCCGGCGTGAACACGACTGAACCGAACCCGCCCTGGGATCCGGTGAGCTTCACCGGCGCGTTGCCCGGCTGGGTCAGGTCCCAGAACCGGACACTCTGGTCCGCGGCATCTTTGTGCGCGACGGCCAGAGTTTTGCCGTCGGGACTAAAGGCGAGCGCTTGCGCCGGGCCGGTGGTCTCCCCCGGTACTTCCCCAGCCCGCTCGGTCCGGATCTGCCGGATCATGGGGGCCGCATCGGTGGAGATCCACAACTCCACCGGCGTACCCTTGGGGAAACCGGCGGCTTCGCTGAACTCACCGACGAGATGCCGGGTCGGCACCCCATCGACAGCCTGGGTGCGCGGGCTACCGTCGGCAATGACCGGATTCGCCAATCCCCTACTGATGATGCTGGATCCGGCTGAGGTTGCGCCCGGCTGCCAGCAGTGACCGCGCCAGACGCATACCACGCCGACCATCAGATAAGCAGCAGGAGTATCGGTTTCCGGCCGGCTCCAGGTCTTCCCGCCGTCGTAGCTCTCGCGCCACTCGGCGTCTGTGAAGCGCACCTCGGTGGCAGGCGCGATATACTGGCCGATAGACAACGTCGACTGGGTCTCGTCCCGCGCCACTCCCGGCGCATAGCGCATCGTAACCCGGCTCCCGTTCGCGTTGCCCTGTAGGTTAGCGGCGATGGTTAAGCTTTCGCGCTCCGCATCACCCTGCGCGTAGCTTTCACCCCGGAACTCGAAATGGTAGCTCGCCAGCCCCTGCATATTGGAGACGGCCTGGGCCACCAGTTGCTCATTGGTCAAGGTGTCGTTCGGGGCGGATTGGGCCGCCGCAGGCGCGGGCAGGGTACCGGCCAGGCTCACGGCGGCCAGCAGGGCGGCCAGGATGAGGAACCGCGCCCGGCGGGCTGGCGAGGCGCGACGTACTGTCGTATCCATTGATAACTCCTTGCGGGAGGCCCGCCGCCCGACTGGGTCGGGCGGGCCCCGAACCATCCGAGCGGCGAGCGCCTCAGTCCCGCTAGTGCGCGGGGCGGCCCGGCCAATGCAGGCGCCCAAAGCCCCGCGCACCGGGCGGGCGCGACTTCCCGCTGATCGCGTTCTGGAAGAAGTAACTCAACCAGAGGAACACCCCGCCGAAGCCGAGGAAGAGCAGCACGCGCCACAGCGGGTCGATGGCCGCGAGATCGATCAGGAACAGTTTGCCGAGGACCACAAAGAGCGTCGCAAG
>CBJNAR010000628.1:0-3433 GCA_966434075.1 uncultured bacterium | reverse complement strand
TCAGTAGGCGCGCCCGACCATGCTGGCGAGGAACTGCAGCACCAGGATTGCCACGAAGGGCGAGAAGTCGATAAACATGCCAGGGATGACGCGACTCATCAACTGGCGAATGGGCGCGAGCAAGGGTTCGGTGATGTCCACCAACAGCCGGGTGAACGGGTCGCGCCCGACCTGCATAAACCAGGAGAGGATCGCCCGGATCAAAATCGCCAGCATCAGCACATTGATCAGCAGGCTCACCAGTTGGGCAACAGCGTGCATAGGTTCACTCCACTTAGCGTAGTAGCCATCCAGCCCTCCGTACGCGGCTGGATCACTGATATATACGGTGGGCGCTGGGGAATAGTTGCATCAGCCTGCTATGGGCCGATACCAGGGGCAGGACCGGACGTCCGGCCCGCAATAAGGCGAGGGGCACGGCGCACCGTGCCCCTCGTAGCGAGAACGCGGAAGGAATAGTCTCCTGGGCGCTAGCCCTCGGCCTCTTCCTCGGCCTCGGCGGCGGCCTCGCCGCTCTCAGCCGCTTCCTCCTCGGCGGCCTCGGTCGCCGCGACTTCCTCGACCGGCTCCACGGCCACCGCGGAGATGCGCGCCACGACCTCTTCGGGGTCGGTGAGCACCGTCACACCCGCCGGGATGGGCAGGTCCTTGACCAGGATCGTCGCGCCGACCTCTTCCAGGTTGGTGACATCGGCCTCGATCCGTTCGGGCACCTCGGTCGGCAGCACCTTGATCGCCAGGGTCTCCAGGTTTTGCAACAGCAGGCCATCGCCCGCGCGAGCGGCGGGCGCTTCGCCGGTCAGCACAATCGCCACGTTGGCCGTAGTCTCCTGGCGCAGGTTGACGGCCATGAAATCGACATGGATCAGCGCATGGGTGACGGGGTCGCGCTTCACCGCGCTGATAAAGGCGCGGGTTGCCGGCCCGGTCTCGCCGACGCGCACATCGACCAGGTGGACATTGCCCGCCCGGTGATAGACCCGCTCGAAGGTCCGTCCATCGATCTGCACGGGCTGCGGCTCGATGCTATAGCCATAAAGAACGCCCGGCAGCACGCCTTGCCGGCGCAGCTTTTTGCTGTCCTTGCCGGTGACGGTGCGGGGCTGGACGGTTAATTCAATCGTTTCACTCATTTTGTGTTCACCTCTACTTCTCTAGTGGTCCCCACCGTGATTCCGATGGGCAGCAGGCCGGTTTGAAACCGGCCCCTACACCGCGCGATTGGCCTGGTCGCCTGGTGGGCGGCGGGCCGGTTGGAAACCGACCCCTACAACGCGCAAGTCGCATCGTGATTCCGATAGGCGGCGAGCCGGTTTCAAACCGGCTCCTACAACGCGTATTTCGGCCACGCCGCCGGGTAGGCTCAGGCCCCGGCTTCCTCGACCAGCGAATCGCGCAGCAGGTCGAGTTTCTCCAGGGCCATGCCGGTGCCGACGGCCACGCATTGCAACGGCTGGTCGGCCACATAGCACGGGATGCCGGTGATCTGCGTCATCAACTCGTCGATGTGGCGCAGCAACGAGCCGCCGCCGGTCATAATCATGCCCCGGTCGATGATATCCGAGGCCAGTTCCGGTGGGGTTCGTTCAAGCACGGTTCGTACCGCGCCGACAATGGCTTCCAGGGGTTCGGCCAGCGACTCCACGATCTCGTTGGTATGGACCGTGATCGTGCGCGGCATCCCGGCCACCTGGTCGCGCCCGCGGACATCCATGCTCATCTGGTCTTCGAGCGGCAGGGCCGCCCCGATCTTGATCTTGAGTTCTTCGGCGGTGCGGTCGCCGATGAGCAGGTTATACTTGCGCTTGATGAACTGGGCGATATATTCGTCGAGCTTATTGCCCCCGACGCGGATGGAATTGCTCTCGACGATCCCGTTCAACGCGATCACGGCGACTTCGGTGGTGCCGCCGCCGATATCGATGATCAAGCTGCCGTTGGGATCGCTTACCGGCACGCGGGCGCCGATGGCGGCGGCCAGCGGTTCGCGGATCAGGAACACGTCCTGGGCGCCGGCCTGCATGGCCGCATCTTTGACCGCGCGGCGCTCCACGCTGGTCACGCCCGCCGGGATGCAGATCATGACGGTGGGTTTAAACAGGTTAAAGCGCCCCGCCGCGCGCCCGATGAAATGCTTGAGCATCGCTTCGGTCACGACATAGTCGGCGATGACGCCGTTTTGCATGGGGCGCACGACTTCGATCGTTTCGGGCGTGCGGCCGATCATATCGGCGGCGGCCTTGCCGACCGCTTTCACGCGGCCGCTGACGGTGGAAATTGCGACGACGGAAGGCTCGTTGAGAACGACTCCTCTTCCATTGACATAGACTAATACATTTGCGGTGCCGAGATCGATGCCGATCCGGCGGGAAAGCAATGCCATGCGTTAGGCTCCGGTCTGCGGGGGTTGGGTACGGCGCCGGCGGGTGCCCGCCACGCGCAGTTGCAGCACGGCCCGGCGCAGTTCGGCCCGTGCGGCCTCTTCATTCTCGATGGTGCTGCGCCCGGCAAGGGACTCCTGGGCGCGGCGGCGTGCTTCTTCCGCCCGCTGCACGTCGACTTCTTCGGCATGTTCGGCGAAGTCGGCCAGGACCGTCACCGTCCCCTCGTTCACTTCGAGAAAGCCGCCGGCGATGACCAGGGCCTGCTCGACGCCGCTTTTACGCACCAACAGCTCGCCGATCTGCAGCGTGGTCAGCAACGGGGCGTGATGCGGCAAGATGCCGACGGCGCCGTCCCAGGCCGGGGCGATGACCATATCCACGTCGTCCTCGTACACCATGCGTTCGGCGGTGACAATTTGTAGATGAAGAGGCATCTCGATTCTACTCCTCACGCTGCGGAACTGCGCAGCCACATATTATACACGATCCGTCCGCGCCTGGCGAGTCGGGCGGCAAAACGGAAGGCCGGCAACTGGATAACGCCTGCCAGTCGCCGGCCTCCCCAACATGATCCGGGTTGTTACTGCTTAACCCTTGGCCATCGCGGCGGCCTTCTCAACGGCCATCTCGATGGTGCCGACCATGTAGAAAGCCTGCTCCGGCAGGTTATCGTGCTTGCCGTCGAGGATTTCGCGGAAGCCGCGCACGGTATCCTCGCGCTTCACGTAGACGCCCGGCGTGCCGGTGAACACCTCGCCGACGAACATCGGCTGGCTGAGGAAGCGCTCGATGCGCCGCGCCCGCGCGACGATCAGCTTGTCTTCTTCGCTCAACTCCTCGATGCCCAGGATGGCGATGATGTCCTGCAAGTCCTTGTAGCGCTGCAACACCTTCTTCACCGACTGGGCGACGTTGTAGTGCTCCTCGCCCACGATGCGCGGGTCGAGGATGCGGCTGGTGGAGGCCAGCGGGTCCACAGCCGGGAAGAGCGCCTTCTCGGCGATGGACCGTTCCAACGTCACGCTGCCGTCCAGGTGGGCGAACGTGGT
>CBJNAR010000627.1:0-3435 GCA_966434075.1 uncultured bacterium | reverse complement strand
GCCACCGGCGGGCGCCGATCCACACCTCATTATACCTTAATGTGGCGCTGATGCGCTGCCGGATGGCACCGCCCGCCGGCCATAGCAAATACATCACGATACGTGCCCCAGGTATCTCTAATTTGTGCTGGTCGCCGGATAAAGTTCTATCAAATACGTCTCATCTCACCTTACCGGCCCATTACCTATTGACTCGCCGCGCCGGGGTCAAGATAATTGCCTTGCGCGGACGAGACCGGCAGGTAGGCCGGCCCGCGCCCGGTCATTTGTTACAGACGCCGAAACAGGACCGCCCATGGCAGGGCGGCAGTGCAGGTCGGGCCGCTCTGCGGGGCAGAGCAGGTTTCCTTCCCCGGCTGCACCAGGGGCGTCTATCACCGCTTTAGCGCCTCATATCGCACCCACGTCCTACGTTCCCGACGGCGCTCCGGAGGTTTGCATATGCGCACCATGCGATGGTTCACGCTCGGTTTGCTGATCCCGCTCTTCGCTACTTTGATCACCGCCACGGGGAGTGTCCAGGCCGCGCCCGCGCCGGGCCCCGCTGCCCCGACCAGCAATGCTCCTTTCTTCGTCCACTATTATCTCTGGTGGACCAATCTGCACTGGCATGACAAGCTGGGGCCGAACTATCCGTTCGGCACCGTGCCCCCGCCGCTCCCGGCCACCATGGGCGGCGACGGGTGCAGTGCCACATCGCTCTATCCGGGCAACCAGTTGCTCGATATTCCCCAGGCCGGGCTCTACACCCAGGACGACGCGGCCACCTTCGACTTGAACATCCAGCAGGCGGCGGCGGTGGGCATCCAGGGCTTCGTCGTCTCCTGGGCCGGGCTCGGCACCCCCGATCAAACGCCGGACAGCTACGGCTTTAACCGCCGGCTCGAAAGCCTGGCCGGCCGCGTGGCCGCCTATAATGCCGCCCACGCCAACAAGTTCTATTTGATCATCGGCTATGACGGCGCCTCGGACGGCGGCACGCCCCGCTCGGCCACATGGATTCAGAACGACTGGAACTATCTCCTGAGCCGCCACGAGAACGACCCGGTGTTCCAGGTGCCCTATTACGGCAACAAGCCCGTGCTGGTGCTGGAGAACTCCTGGCGCTTCTCGGCGGCGGCGGTCGGCGCTGCGGTGGGGCCGTTCACCAGCCGCGCGGTGGTCATCGGCGACGAGCACGGCCTCAACTACTGGAACCGCGGCGTCTCGCCCTATTTCGCCGGGGCGAGCTGGTACTGGTCGGCCCAGGACCCCTACGGCAATCCCCAGTCGTTCTCGCAGATCGCGGCGTTCGCGGCCCAACTGCGCGCTGAGGGCAAGCTCTGGTTCGCGCCCATGACCGGGGGCTTCAATACCGCCGCCCTCGGCGGGGGTAGCACCTGCATCCCGCGCAACAACGGCCAGACGATCCAGATGACCTACGACGGCAACAAGGCCTCGAACCCGAACGGCTGGTTCTTCATCTCCTGGAACGAGTATTTCGAGAACACCTACATCGAGCCGAGCGTGCGCTACGGCAGCCGCTCGCTCGACGTGCTGCAGAGCATCATCGCGGGCAACCCGCCGCCCCCGCCGCCGCCGACGCCCACGCCGGGGCCGCCGCCCGATCCCTGCCGGGACGGCTTCAGCGACGTGACGCCCGCCGATTACTTCTACACGCCCGTGCACTACCTGACCTGCAACGGCGCCATCAGCGGCTACAGCGATGGCACGTTCCGCCCCGGCGCCAACACGACGCGCGGCCAGCTCGCCAAGATCATCGTGCTGGCGAAGGGCTGGTCCCTGGCGCGGCCCGCCAGCCCGCACTTCAGCGACGTGCCGGCCACCAATCCCTTCTATGCCTACGTCGAGACGGCGTTTGCCCACGGCATTATCTCCGGCTACGGCGACGGCAGTTTCCGCCCCAACGCCAATGTGACCCGCGCGCAACTGTCCAAGATCATCGTCCTGGCCCAGGGCTGGGCGACCACGACCAGCGGCGGCCCGCACTTCACCGACATCCCCACCACCCACCCGTTCTACGCGGTGATCGAAACGGCCTACGCCCACGGCGTCATCTCGGGCTACAGCAACCAGACCTTCCGGCCCGGCAATAACGCCACCCGCGGCCAGATCGCCAAAATGATCTATAACGCGGTCGCCACGCCCTAGCTCGCGCCCGGTCCCTACGCGCCCTCACAAGCGTAGGGGCCGGATTCTACCCTCCGGGGGCCGGATCTTGCCTGGCGGGCCGAGTTGCAAAACGGAGTCCGGACCGCTAGATGATGCTGGGGTCGCCGCTGCGATCCGTAAGGAACACCGGCGGCGCGGAGGATAACAGACCTATTGACTCCTCGCTATATAATGACAGTAAGCACACTACCACATTGGTGTGCCCTTCGGTATATTGTGCGGCATCATTTCACTCACCTGGGTCATAAGGCTGCTCGCGCACGCGCGGCACCGGCACATCGCATCGCCACTGGCGGAGAACGTGGGCGCTATCCACCAGAGTTGGCCGGCGAGGCTCCTGCCGGTGAACCACGCACCTACGTGGTGAAAGGCTGACCTATGAAACGCATACTCCTGGGACTCCTGATGCTGATGCTCGTAGCGCCCGCGCTGGCCGGAACCTCGGCCCGCGCCGATGGTATCGGCTTTTTTATGTCCAATCAGTACGCATACATCAACCCGGCGAACACCAAGGGCGATTGCGCCCATATCCAACCCGACGGCGTGCAGGAGAACTCGCTCTTAGTCCTGGCCGTGGGCACCAAGGGGCCGAACGCCACGCTGGCCCTGCCCACCGACACCGCGGGCGATGTCTGGCAGCAGGCCGTCTATGTGACCGACGGCGGCCCTGAAACCGGCCGCACGCTGGCCGTATTCTGGACCAGCTTCGCGCCCACGGCCCCGGTGGGCGCACCCATTATCCACATGGACTGTAACCCGGAAGGCTATCCCGAACAGGTCATGCTCGATGTCTTCGACTCCGCCACCCCTGCCGTCCTCGACGCGGTGGGGCGGGCCGCAGGCGCCGGGGACTATACGCAAGGCATCCAGGCCGAAACCCCCACCACCGCCGACGGCGACCTGGTCCTGGCGTACCAGAGCCAGCGCGAAGCCTTCTTGACGCAGAGCCACGATGACTTTGTCGCCTTCGACCCCGACGCCGGCTACCAGGTGGGCGCGGGCAGCATCGGCGGCGTGTCGAACGCGGGCGTGAAGACGCTGACTTTCCCCGCCGGGAGCCGCCCCGCGACCAATACGGCCACCGTCCATCCGCGCTCGTTCAATCCGCGGCGCGCGTGGTGGGCAGGCGCCCTGGTCGCCTTTCGCCATGGCGAATCCACTCCCCGAGCCGGCAAATGAAGCAGATATAAGCGGAGGGCCGCCCTGGATGGGCGGCCCTCCTTTTTTTGCGGATATTCAGCGCCGCGCGGTCCCCGCGCGGCG
>CBJNAR010000626.1:0-3438 GCA_966434075.1 uncultured bacterium | reverse complement strand
TGCTGGCCGGGCTCACGGTGCGGCGGGCGGTGCGGCGCCAGTGCGCCTATTTCGTGCGCCATATCCGGCTACCGGCGGCTGTGCCCGTGCGGTGAGGATACCGCCGCCGGGCACGCCACGTGGTATAATGTCTCGCTGAATCACGGCCATGTTGCTATACAGGAGGATGGAATTCGGATGGCGGATATGCAGGACACGGATTTGCTGCGCCAGTTTCAGGAGATCGGGCGCGATATTTTCGTCAGCGGCCTCTGCTCGTCGCACGCGGGCAACATGAGCGTGCGTGCGCCCGGCGGCGCCGAGCGGCTGATCATCACGCGCACCGGCTCGATGCTGGGGCGGCTGCGCCCGACCGACCTGATCACCACCGGCATCCTGGCCGACGACGACCAGACGCCGCTCGCCAGCAGCGAGATCGCCGCCCACCGCGCCATCTACCGGGCGGGCGCGGCCCAGGCCGTGGTCCACGCCCACCCCGCGGCGGCGGTGGCCCTGTCGCTGCAATTCGACGCCATTGAGCCGATCAACAGCGAGGGGCGGCAGTTCCTGCCCCTGGTGCCGGTGCTGGCCCCGGTCCACCCCGCCGGGTCGCCGGAACTGGCCGCCGACATCGCCGAGACGCTCTACCGGGCGGGCAGCGGGCGGCTGATGATGGTGCGTGGCCACGGCTGCTTCGCGGGCGGCGCCACGCTGGAGCAGGCCTACCAGTGGGTGTCCTGCTTCGAGGAAGCCTGCAAGATCCTGCTGCACACCCTGGCGATGGCGAACGGTCGCTAGCGCAAAGGTTTAACAAAGCAGGGAAAGGAACTGCGTGATGAGTCTGAATCTCTACATGGTCGGCCTGATTGCCCAGGATATGGACAAATCGCTGGAGTTTTATCGCCGGCTCGGACTCGCCATCCCTGAAGGCAGCGACGGGCAGCCGCATGTCGAAGTCAAGATGCACGGCGACGTGACTTTCTTTCTGAACGCCCCCCGCCGCCTCATCGAAGTCGAAGGCACCCGCGTCATCCTGGAGTTTTACTTGAAGGAGCGCGCCGCGGTCGATGCCAAGTATAGCGAAATGACCGGCTTTGGCTATGAGAGCGCCCACGCGCCCTATGTCACCTCGTTTGGCATGTATTTCGCGCTGATCAATGACCCGGATGGCAACACTATCCTGCTCTCGGCGGACTAACGGCACGCTGCAACCCCCGCTTCCGGCGGAGACCAGGTCGGTCGCGCGGTCCTTGACACTGCTGCGGGGCCGTTGCTATAATAGCCGCAACAATCGCATCTGCTAACGACTGCGAGCAGAACGAGTACCCGCCGGAGCGAGAAATCAGAGAGCCGGAGACGGTGGAAACCCGGCATCGGCGCGGGCGGGGAATGGATCTGGGAGTCGCGCACCAAACGGGGGTCGCCCCAAGTAGGCTGCGCCGGGCGCCTCCGCCGTTACCCGGAGTGAGTGATCCGCCGCCGCCGCGGCGCGGGCACTCGTCACGAGCGCGCGATCCGGTGGGGGAGCGCGGAACTGGGGTGGCACCACGAGACGGCTTTGGCCCTCGTCCCTGATTGGGGACGGGGGTTTTTTGTTGGAGACAAAACCATGAAGAAGCGCATTTTAACCGGGGACCGGCCCACCGGGCCGCTCCACCTGGGCCATTATGTCGGCTCGCTGGCAAACCGCGTGCGGTTGCAGCACGAGTACGAGACCTACATCCTGATCGCCGATGTGCAGGCGCTGACCGACAACTTCGACAACCCAGAGAAGGTCAGCCGGTCGGTGCGCGAGGTGGCACTCGACTATATCGGCGTGGGACTGGACCCGAACATCGCCACCATCGTCGTGCAGTCGCTGGTGCCGGAGATTGCCGAATTGACCGTGTTCTACTCGAACCTGGTCACGGTGGCACGGCTGGAACGCAACCCGACGATCAAGACCGAGCTGGTCGAGCGCGGCATGGAAGAGAACGTGACCTACGGCTTCCTGGGCTACCCGGTGTCGCAGGCCGCCGATATCACCTTCGTTAAGGCGCACCTGGTGCCGGTGGGCGACGACCAGTTGCCGCACATCGAACTGACGCGCGACATCGTGGCCCGCTTCAACCGCACCTACGGCGACGTGTTCCCCGAGCCCGAGGGGCTGATCAGCAACTTCCCGCGCCTGCCCGGCACCGACAACCAGGGCAAGATGAGCAAGAGCCTGGGCAACGCCATCTACCTGTCCGACGATGCCGAGACGGTGCGCAAGCGCGTGATGAGCATGTACACCGACCCGACCCGCCTGCGGGCCACCGACCCCGGCCACGTCGAGGGCAATCCGGTTTTCGCCTACCACGACGCCTTCAACCCCGACACGGCGCGGGTCGAGGAGATGAAGGACCTCTACCGCAAGGGCGGCATCGGCGACGTGCAGGTCAAGAAAGAACTGGCGGTAGCGCTCAACACCTTCCTCGACCCGATCCGCGAGCGGCGCAACGCGGCGGCCCAGCACCCCGAGCAGATCGACGAGATGCTGATCGAGGGCACGCGCCGCGCCCGCGCCATCGCCCGCGAGACGATGCGCGACGTGCGCAACGCCATGCAGATTAACTACTTCCCCGGCGTCGAGCTCTAGCCGCCGGCATCCCGGTGAGGGCGACAGGCGCGATCAATCGCGCCGCTACGAACGAGGCAAGGTAACGCACCTTCGTAGGGGCGCGATTGATCGCGCCTGCTGCCTTACCCCGATCTCCGGGGTTCAGGCCAGATCGCCGCTACCCCGCCTGTTCGCCGGCCTCCATGTAACGGGCGAAGCGGCCCTGGCGCAGGCTGCGCCGCACCACGGCGTCCACGAGGTGCGGGAACGCCCCGGCCAGCCCCCCGGCCAGTGTCAGCACCGGGCCGAGCCGCGCCGGGATGACGATGCGCCGCTGCGGGTGGTCGAACAGCCGCACGATGGCCTTGGCCGCCTTAGCCGCGGGCACGACCAGGCGCGACGGCACCACCCCCTTGTCGCCCGCCCGCGCCCCGAACTCGGTGGCGACGGGGCCGGGTTCCACCAGGCAGACTTGAACGCCGCGCGGCGCCAACTCCCGCCGCAGCGCCTCGCTCAGCCCGGCCACGGCGATCTTGGTCGGGCTGTAGTTGCCCATGCCCGGCACGGCGAACCGGCTGATGCCCGATCCGATGTTGACTACGGTGGCCGGGTGCAATTCGTGGCGGTGCTGCTCCAGGTAGGGCAGGGCCAGCCGCGTCAGGGTGGCGAGGGCCGTGACGTTGACATCCCACTGCCGGCGCAGGTCCTCGGGCGGCGACTCGGCGAACGGCGTGGGCAACGGCAGCCCCGCGTTGTTCACCAGCACGTCGATCCGCCCGAACCCGCGCACCGTCTCGTCGATCAATCGCCGCTGGTCCTCCGGCTTGGCAACATCGACCGGCACCACCAGCGCCGTCCCGCCGTCTTCCTCGATCCGC
>CBJNAR010000625.1:0-3438 GCA_966434075.1 uncultured bacterium | reverse complement strand
CCTCCACCGCGGTTCTATCCCCTGTAAAAGCATAGGGTGTGCCAGACTGAGCCGAAACGGGGGTCTGGTTGTGCCCAATTACGCCGATTATCCGTAGTACTTTTGGGGGATAGCGGCTAGTACCGGCTGCCGGATCGGCACGCCGATCCGGCGCATCCCTCAATAGATACGACGTACGAGCCAGGGCATCGGTTACGCGCCGGGGAGTCGGGGTCGTCGCGGGTCAGTGATCGGCCAGCCAGCCTTGCACGTGCGGGGTGTACCAGTAGAAATGGGCGTCGAAAGTCCGCGGCTCGATGCCGGCGAGCAGATCGAGTTCGGCGTTGGGGATGGCGTCGCGCAGGCGCCGGCTCACTGCGGGCGTGTTCAGCGGGTCGTCGTCGTGATTGACGATCAGCACCGGGCAGCGAATGGCGCGCGCTTGCTCCAGGCTGACATTGCCCCCGGCGGCGATGATCCGGCGCACCGCCTGTTTCCAGCCCGCCCAGATGGCCTGCGTGCCTTCCAATCCGTATTCGCGGATGGCCGTGGTGCGGCGGGCCAGATTGGGGGTCTGGGGGTCATCGGCCCAGTTGCCGATCTCCGGCAGCACCGCCAGCAGCGCGTCCGGGAAGGCGCCGGACACATCGACGGCGACCACCGCGCGGATCAGGTCCGGCGCGGCGGCGGCCAGCAGCAGCGCGACCTCGGCGCCGTCGCCGCAACCGATCACGCGCACGCCGGTCAGTCGCAGATGGCGCAGCAGGGCGGCCAGGTCGGCGGCGTCGCGTTCGTAGAAGTCGGGCGGGAAGGTGCGCGGGCGGGGCAGCGACCGGCCATAGCCGCGCAGGTCGGGCACGATCACGCGGTATGCCGTGCTGCAGGCCAGGGTGGCTTTGGCGTAGGTGCGCCCGGTTTCCAGCATGCCATGGATCAGCAGCAGCGGGTCGCCGGTGCCGAATTCCTCGTAAAAGAGTTCGGCGCCGTTCACACGAGCAGTAGGCATCTTGGTGGATCCCTTTCGCCTGAGCTACCCCTGGGCCGCCGGGCCGGTTTCAAACCGGCCCCTACACCGCTGGGGCGGCAGGCCGGTTTGAAACCGGCCCCTACACCAGCCGATTATCATTACCGGTGCGCTTATTCCTCGCCGGTGGGGGCCATCGGGTAGTCTTGCAACACCAGGGCGGCAGCGCCAAGAACGCCGACCAGGTCGCCGAGGGCCGCGGGCACGATCCGCAGATCCTGTTGGAAGGCCGGCTGGGCATGGGCCTGCACGACGGCCCGTACGGGGTCGAACAGCAGATCGCCCATCTTCGCCACGCCGCCGCCGATCGCCACGATCTGCGGGTTGAACAGGTGCACGACGTTGACCACGGCGAAGCCGAAGGCGCGCCCGGTGTACTCCAGCAGGGCCAGCGCATCGGGGTCGCCCGCGCGGGCGGCCTCGTCGACCATGGCGGTGGTTACGGCTTCGGGTTCGCTGTTTGCCAGGCGGGTCAGCAGGGGCGCGCGCCCGGTGGCGACGAGGTCGGCGCCGCGGCGGGCAATGGCCGGGCCGGCGGCGAGGGCCTCGAAGCAGGCGATGCTGCCGCAGTTGCAGAGCGGGCCGTTGAGGTCCACGGTCATGTGCCCGACCTCGGCGGCGATGCCGTGCGCGCCGTCGGCGATGCGCCCGTCGGCGATCACCCCGCCGCCGATGCCCGTGCTGACAGTGAAATAGACGAGATGGCGCACACCGGGGAACTGGCGCCCGACTCCGAAGCGAAACTCACCCAGGGCGGCCACGTTGGCGTCGTTGCCGGTTTCCACCGGGATCGCGCGGCCCAACTGCGCGCGCAGCCGGTCGCGCAGAATGTCGCGCAGGGGCACGTGGTCCCAGCCGGGCAGGTTCGGGGGCCGGGAGACGACGCCGGTGGCCGGATAGATCGGGCCGGGGGACCCCACGCCGACGCCCACCAGCCCGGCGGGATCGACGCCCCGCATCACGGCCTCGACGGTGCCGGCCATGCGGTTGATGACGGCGTCGGGCCCCTCCTCGGCGCGAGTCTGTTCCCGCGCCTGGGCCAGCACCTGGCCGCGCAAATCAAAGCGGGCCGTGAGGATCTTGGTGCCGCCCAGGTCGATGCCGATCACATACTCGTCCATAGGCCCCTCGTGGTGGCGCGCCGCGCGCCGTCGCCTACTTCAAGAAGCGATAGCGCAGCAGGGTGCCGACGACGGCGATGCCGTCTTTCCAGGAGATCTTCTTGCCTTCCCACATCTCGCGCCCGGTATACGAGATGGGCACTTCGTAGATGCGCACGCCCATGCGCAGGATCTTGGCCGTGATCTCCGGGTCGATGCCCCAGCGCGCCGATTTGATGTCCAGGCGCCGGGCGATGTCGCCGGTGAACACCTTGTAGCAGGTTTCCATATCGGTCAGCGTGGTGTCGAATAGGACGTTCGTCACCAGGGTCAGGAACTTGTTGCCGACCTGGTGCCAGAAATACATCGCCTTATGCGGCCCCAGGAAGCGCGAGCCGTAGACGGCCTTGCTGCGCCCCTTGAGGATGGGTGCGATGAGCAGCGGGTACTCGGCCGGGTCGTACTCCAGATCGGCGTCCTGAATGATGACGATGTCGCCGCGCACCTGGGCCAGCCCGGTGCGCACCGCGGCGCCCTTCCCGCCGTTGACGCGGTGCTTGAAGAGCCGGAGCTGGCCTTCGCGGGCCAGTTGCTCCAGCACATCCCCCGTGCCGTCGGTCGAGCAGTCGTCCACGGCGATGAGCTCCTTCTTCAGGGGCACCGCGTTGACTTGCTCAACGATCTGGCGAATGGTGCGGGCCTCGTTGTAGACCGGCATGACGATGGAGACCAGATAATCGTCGGGGATACCGCTGCCGGGCGCCGGGCGGAGCAGGGCCGGGTCCACCATGGGGGTGAGCGGCGGCGAAAGCGGGACGGGCGGCGTGCCGCTCGGGTCATGTGCCATGCTGTCTACAATACCTCCGTGTTAGGCTGATGCCGGGCGCAACGCGCCGGGGCTTAGCGGCGACCGGGCCGATCCCCGCCGCCGTGTTGCCGGCGCTGCAATTCCTGTTGTAGCTTCTGTTCCAGGGCGCGCTCCCGGCTCTCGTCGGGCACGCCGTAGGTGGGCGAGAGATTCGCGGACGCGGGTGGCTCCGCGGGCGGCGCGGCCTGGGCCGCGGGGGCCGTGCCCTGGGCGGGCGCCGTGCCCAGCGGGCGCTTCAGCAGCACCCAGAAGTTGTCGCGGAAGATGCCGACCACCTCCCAGCCCTCGCGCCCCAGGGCGTTGAGCGGGGTGCCTTTCAGACTGAGCGGGTCGAGTACGGTGACCCGGCCCCCATCGGCCTCCGGAATCAAGCGGACGCCCAAATATTCCCACTGTTGCATACGGCGATTCCTCCTCCGTCAAAACGCCTCATTCTACCATAGAGCGCGGGCCGGGTTCAACCGTGG
>CBJNAR010000624.1:0-3448 GCA_966434075.1 uncultured bacterium | reverse complement strand
CGCACTCACGCGGCGACAGCCTCGGAGTGGGGCTGGCCGTACTCGGGATCGAAGGTGCGCTGTTTAGTGACGAGCGCCCAGGCCAGGTGCAGTAGCTTGCGGGCCACTGCACACAGGGCGACTTTGGTCGGTTTGCCCGCGCCCTTGAGCCGGGCATAGAAGCTGCGGAGGATCGGATTGCACCGGATCGCACTCACTGCCGCGATATACAGCGCCTGGCGTAGCCGCGCGTGCCCCTGGTGGCCGACATGCCCCCGCCCGCGCACACTGCTGCCCGATTGCCAAGGGTGCGGCGCTAAGCCCACATATGCTGTCGCCGCTTCCACCGTCGGGCAGACCGCGAAGTTGGCCGTCGCCGCCACCAGCCAGGCTGCCGTCACCACTCCCACGCCGGGAATAGTCTGCAAGCGCACGATGCTGGTCGCCCAGGCATGGTCGCGGGCAATCACCTCGGCCAACTCGCGCTCCACCGCTGCAATCTGGCGCGTCAGGTCGGCGATGAGAGCGCTTTGGCTAGTCGCGACCGCGTGCACCACCACCTGCTCGTGGAGGAGCGCATGATGTTGGTTGCTAACTTGGGTCCGCAGGGCAACCAGGCTATCGCGCCAGGCCAACCGCTGCTGCAACTCGTGATAGATCGCCGGCGGCGGGGTCCAGCGGGCGGGAGTCAGCTTGGCGCCAAGCTGGGCGAGCATTTTGGCATCGAGCGGATCGGTTTTGGCGTGCTGCAAGACCGCTTTCGCAAAGTCATGCGCCTGTTTGGGGTTGACCACACTGACATGATAGCCCGCCGTGTGCAGGGCAGAGGCCAACTGGATCCAATAGATACGGTATTCGATGTCAAGCCCCCAGCGGGGTCACTTTGGCGGCTACGCCGCCGCCGCTTCCTCCGCTGGGGCCGGTTTCTTGCCATAGTGCGGGTCATAGGCTTGTTGCTTCTTGACGACCGCCCACGCCACATGCAACAGTTTGCGCGCCGCCGCACAGCGTGCCACCTTCTTCGGCTTGCCCGCCGCCACGAGCCGTGCATAGAACGGCGCAATTATCGCGTTGTGTTGGGCGGCCGACAGCGTCGCCAGGTACAACGCCGTGCGCAACGGGGTATGGCCGCCCCGTGGCAGATGCTCCCGCCCCCGCATGCTGCTGCCCGATTCGTGTTTCGCCGGCCCCAATCCGGCATACCCCACGGCTTCCTCGACCGTGCTGCAACTGGTAAAGTTGACGGTCGCTATCAGCAGCCACAACGCTGTCCACAGACCGACCCCTTTGATACTCAGCAACAACCCCAAATTGGTCGCCCACTCGCCCTCTGTCGGTACCTGGGCGCTGATTTCGGCCTCCAAGGTGGTGAGCTGCCCGTCGTAGAAGCTCACCACCTCTTCCAAGTGGGCGGCAACGCTCACAATGACGACCGCGCCCGCCTGCACGGCGTGCAGTTGGTTGCGCGCGGCCTGGCGCGCCGTGATGAACTGCTGGCGCAACTGCAAGCGTTGTTCCAACTCATGATAGATGGCCGGGGGCGGGGTCCAGGGCGCGGGGCGCATCCGCTCGGCAAATTGGGCCAGCATCTGCGCGTCGAGCGCATCGGTTTTCGAGCGGCGCAGTTGGGCCTTGGCAAAATAGTGGGCCGCCGCCGGATTGATCACAGCGACGGAGTAGCCGGCCGTGTGCAAATCGAGGGCGAGCCGCGCCCAATAGACCCCGGTGGCTTCCAGCACGACCAAGGTCTGGGCGGCGGACACGTTGGTCGTGGCCAGGGCTTGGCGCAGGGCGGCGAAGCCCGCCGGGTCTTGGCTAAACTGCCGGGCGGCGGTTGGCGCCTGGGGCGGACGCAACCAACTGGCCGTAAAGGTTTGCTGGGCAATATCAATCCCGACAAAGAGCGCCAGGGCGGGAGGATCAGCACACATCGCTGTGCACCTATTCTAGGCCCCCAGATGGTGGGCAAAACGAACGCCGATCAGCCAACAATTCCAGAGCAGTGCCGTGCTTGCCTCGTAGATGCGTGGTCGGAGCCACCGGATACGGTCCAGTCTGGCGGCTGCTCAAGGAGCGGGGGGAGCTATCTATTGGACGCGGTCATGGCCGCCAAGGTACTGGCCGCTCTCACCCCTTTCCTGGAACTGCGTACCTCTATTATACGAGGTACTGGTAGCCTCCATCACGACGAGCGTGGCAGCGGGAGCGATGCCAGTCGCGGCAAGGGCCTGCTGCAAGGCGCTGTAGCCGTCGGGCGTTTGCGCGAAGCGCGCGGGGCGGCCCAGAGGCGACGCGGCGCGGCCCCACGCAGCGGTGAAGGACCGAGCGGCGATGTCCGCCCCGACAAAGAGTTGATAGGCAGGTGCGGCAGACGGAGTCATGGAAACCCTCCTGATGGTCGAACTGGGCTGCTATCGGCGATCGGGCGAGGCGACGCATCTACCCTCGTAATTCGTGGTCGGGGCCACACCATACGGTCCAGACTGCATCTGCCTCAGCAGGGCGGGGGCTATTCTTCTCAACGCGGTCCAGGCCGCTCGGAGACTCAGAACCTCACCACCCTGCGAAGACCGACGATTCGATTCGATTAATTCGATTCGACTTGATTCTATTATACGAGGAGATCCGCCATGCCGACCACGCCCCGTACCAGCGACCCCGCGCTACGCGTCAGCGCCGAAGCCCTCACCCCGGAGGAGCGCGTGCGCTTCCAGAGCGTCTATGATCAGCTCGCGGGAGAATACTTCAACGGCCGCCTGCCCGGCACCCGGCAGAAACTGGAGGTTACCCGGCACCTCCAGCAGAGCTGGCGGCGGGGCTGGACCGCCGTGGGCAAAACCTATAAACAGATCAATCTCACGGCACCCCGGCGGGTCACTCCGGCGACGCTAGCCGCCGGGGCGGGGGCGGCCCGCGATCGGGGTGCGCTGCTGCCGCTCGGCCTGATTGGCCTGGCACTGCTCGCCTTCGGCTGGTGGACGGTCTTCGGCGCCGCGACGTTGCATAGCCAGACTCTGCCGCTTCCTCCAACGGTGGCAGCCACCGGCACGCCCGGCACCGCGCCGCCCACGGCCCCGCCGCCGACCGTGGGCGTCGGGGGGATCAGCATCGGCACGCAGACGACCCCCACCGTCCTCAGTCCCACCACGTTGAAGCTCGCCGGGCGCAGCTTCGTGGTTACCCCGTCGGGCGTCGACAGTAACAAGAACTGGATCGTGCGCCCCGATCCCCTCTATGCGAACTGGCTGGCCGGTTCGCTCGTCAACCTCACCTTCTTCCTGGCCCTGGAGTCGGATCCCGGCGCTGGGGCGTTCGTAGCGCAGCTGCGCACGGCCTCCGACGCCCCGGCGGACCTGACCATCAGCACCAATACGGGCGTGATCACCACGCGCCGGTTCCAGATCGACCAGATCCGCACGATCGCCCGCACGGACACGGACGTGTATAACAGCACCGCGCTGGGCCTCAC
>CBJNAR010000623.1:0-3449 GCA_966434075.1 uncultured bacterium | reverse complement strand
AATCCAGCCGTCGCCGGCTCGTATGAGCATCTACGCACCTTCATGCCCTGGGCACGGCCCGATCCCTCCCCGGAGAGTTCCGAGGAGTTCTGCCGCCGGGGCCGTGGCGAGTATTTGCTGAACCAGAATTTCGTGATGGGGATTTTCAGCCCCGGCGGGGACCGGTTGCTGGGGGGCACCGGGTTCCACCTGCGCGGGCAGAGCCTGGATCAGCGCAAGGCCGATATCGGCATGTGGATTCGCGCCGACGCCGCGGGGCAGGGGTTGGGCACCGCCGTGCTGGTGGCGATGCTGCGCTGGGGCTTCGACGCCTGGCCCTGGCTGCGCCTCACCTGGCATTGCGACACGCGCAACATCGCCAGCGCGCGCACGGCGGAGAAGGCCGGCATGTTACTCGAAGGCACGCATCGCTCCGATACCTTCGGAGGAGCCTCGACCGAACGCCACGACATACACGTTTTCGCCGCCTTGCGCGACGAGTGGACTCCGCCCGCCCGGTAGGGGCCGGTTTCAACCCGGCGCGTCCAGGCCCGCCTCCACTGCCCGCCGGATGCGGGGCAGGCAATCGGCGATCGAGTCGCCGGTGCGGCCCGCGTGGACGGTGATCCAGAGGCGGCGGCGGGCGGGCCAGAGCGTGATTTCGAGCGTGCCGCGCTGCCGGTCGCGTTTGTAGTGCCAGTGCCGGCAGCCGGGGTATTTCGCCAGCGTGCTGTCCAGCGTCAGCCGCAAGCCCTCCGCCGCGCAGGCTGCGGCGATCACCTGCGCGGCGCGGGTCAGGTCGGCGCCCACGGCCACCGTCCACTCTTCTTCAAGCACCGGGCGGCCTGCTATTTCGCCTTGATCTGGGCGCTTTCGAGCCGGGCTACACCGTTTGTGACGCGCACCGTCCAGGTGCCGGCGAAGGTCTGGCGCACCCGCGCGCCGTTCGCGCCCTGGTCCTCGCTGACGATCTCCACCCGGTCGGTGTACGTGCCGTCGGCCAGCTTTTCGACCGGCGTGCTGTCGCCCTCCGGCTCCAGGCTGCTGACCCAGACGCGCACCGTCTTGGCAAAGCCCGCCTGGAACTGCTCGAACGGCAGTTGCTGCTGCATCTGCGGCCCCAGGTACTTGTACGCTCCGGCGTAGTCCTTCGCATTGATCGCCTGATAGTAGAGCAAGATCGCATCTTCGGGCATGGCCGGCGTCTCCGGCGGGCCGAAGTTGAAGTCGATGTGCGTTTCGCTCGGCTCATAGGCGCGCGTGGCCGGGTTCCAGACGAACAGGTCCACGTGGCGGAGTTGGGCGCGGTCGTAGAGCCGGTAGGCCCGGAAGGCGACATCCTCAGCGGGAATGCCGTAGTCGTCGGGCTTGCCGAAGCCCGCGCCGGCATCGCCGTCTACTTCGCCGTCGTTGCGCCAGAGGCTGCGCTGGGCGTCGAAGCTGTAGAGGTTGGCGCTGGGCCAGTGGGCGCCGGTGCCGCTGGTGATCACGATCTGTTCGTCGGTCCCGGCGTGGATCTTGGCGACGCTGACCTCCGGCGGCCACTCGTTGTACTGGTTGCGCGGCGGCAGGGTGAACGCCCCGGCGGTGGCGCAATCGGGGCCGACCAGGAACCAGCGCACGCGCCCGTAGTCGGGCACCGAGGCGATGGGCGTGCCCTGGGCGTCGAGCATCTGCTCGCCCAGCAGGACGATGCGGCCCTGCTGCCCGTTCACCGTCACATCTTTGGCGGCGGCGACCTCGAAGTGCGGCCCGGCGGCCTGGCGCAAGGCATCGTCGGTGCAGACGCCCTGCGGGCCGCGCTCGCCGAATAGCTCGCCCTTGATGTGCCCGTCCTCCGGATAGGGCAGGTCGTTGCCGATGCCGCCCGACCCGGTCTGCACGGGCGCCGTCGGCATGGCCGCGGTGGGCGGCGCGGCGGCGGTGGTGGCCGGCGGCGGCGCGGCGGCGGGGGTGGCCGTGGGCGGAACCTGGGTGGGCGCTAGAGTGGGTGCCAGGGTCGGCGCCTGGGTCGGGACGGCGACGGGTGTGTCGGTGGCGGCGGGCAGGGTGGCCGCGACGGCGGTCGCGGTCGGCACGACGACAGCGGTGGCCGCCGGGGTCGGGTTGGTGGTTTGTGTGTCGCAGGCGGCCAGCGCGAGCGCCACGGCGGCGCCCAGCAGGCCGATACGCGCCCGGTGCAGGCGCGCGGATACGGTGTTCATGGCTATAAAAGACTCCTTTCGAGTTTAACCAAGGAGTATTATAGCGGCGGTAGTAGGTGGGGTTACGGCTGGGGTGCGGTCCGGCGCGTGGTGACCGGCCCGCAGGTTCGCTCTGTCACTCATCAGAGGTGGGCTACGAGTCGGCGATGACAGGTTCGGGCACGGCGCCCGCCGGCAAGCGCACGCGGCGGGCGCGCCAGGCGCGGACCTGCGCCCGCACGTCGCTCAGCGTGCAGCCCAGCAGGTACAGGGCCACTGGGCCGAAGCAGATCAGCGGGACGTAGCCCTCCAGATCGGCGAACGGCGGCGCCAGCAGGGGGTAGAGGCCATACAGGATCATGCCGCCGATGGTATAGAGGACTGCGGTAGTGCGCAGGCGACCGGGGCCGCGCAGGGCGGCCAGCGGCGCGAACCAGGTGACATACCAGGGCCAGAACCAGAGCGCGCCGATCAACACGTAGGCGACGAGGCTCCAGCCCCAGTTGCGCAGCAGGCTCTTGAAATCGTGCACGCGCAGGCTCAGCCCGGCGATGATCGCCCCGGCGGCGAGCGTGAACAGCGGGCGCACCCACGCCTCCATGCTGTCGCCGATGGCCGCCACTCGCCAGGTGTGGGCGCCGGGCAGGTTGAGCGTAACGCCGAGCCAGTGGATGATTTCCGGCCCCCGATAGCGGACCACATCGCCCAGCGAATTGACATAACGTTCGTTACCCGGCGCGGTAAGCAGCGGTTGCAGCGTGACCCATCCGTCCCAGTAGGGCCAGTAGAGCAGGGCGCTGAGGCCCAGCGCCAGCGCGCCCGCCTGCGCCCCAATCGCCACGCGCCGCCGCCAGGGGTGCGCGCCGTCCACCGTGCGGAAGAGCAGCATCATGTAGCCGGGGATGAGCAGGATGGCGATCAGCTTCACCAGCGCGGCCAGTGTGAGCGCGACGACGGCGGCCTGCCACCAGCCGCGCAGCCCTCGCGCCGGTTCGTGCCGCGCCTGGGCCATGCCCTTGAGGTGGCACCAGACGGCGACCAGGATCCAGAAGACCATCAGCGCGTCGTTGTGGGCGTTGTTGGCGAACTCCCAGACGACGAGCGGGCACCAGCCATAGAATACCGTGGCGGCCAGGCGCGCGCCCGGCGAGCGGGGCATCAGCTTGCCGGCCAGGTTCCAGACCAGCAGCGTGTTGGCGATGTGCAGCCCGGCGGCCAGGAAGCGGTGGGTCAGCAAATAGGTGACGATGTCGCCGTCAATCGACTCGGCCAGGCGGGCCAGGTGCC
>CBJNAR010000622.1:0-3450 GCA_966434075.1 uncultured bacterium | reverse complement strand
AACACCACCGACGTGGTCGATGGGGGTGGGATCTACGGGTTCTTCAACGCGCAAGTCACGATCGAGCGCAGCACCATCAGCGGCAATACCGCCGGCAATGTCGGCGGCGGCATCCGTATGCTGGGCAACGCCGATCTGATCAACAGCACACTCAGCGGCAACACGGCCACTGCCTGGCACGGCGGCGCGATCTTCCACACCGACGGCGTGATGCACATCACCAGCTCGACGATTGCCGACAACAGCTCCCCCGGCGGCACGGCCGGCGGTATCTTCGTCGGCACGTTCACGGCAGGCAGCCCCACGCTCACGTTGCAAAACAGCATAGTGGCGCGCAACAGCAGCTACCAGTGCCAGCCCGGCCCCTTCGGCTCGGGTACGGTCACGCTGACCTCGCTGGGCCACAACCTGTTTGGGGACGGCTCGTGCACGACCGGCCCCGGCGATCACATCGGGGGCGACCCGCTCCTGGGTCCGTTAGCCGCGAATGGGGGCCCGACGTTGACGCAGGCGCTGCTGGCCGGTAGCCCCGCAATCGACGGCGCCGACCCGGCTACCAGTCCGGCGACGGATCAGCGCGGCGTGGCGCGCCCGCAGGGGGCTGGGCCGGACATCGGCGCCTACGAGGCGCCGTAACCTAGATCGATACCTGCGGGACGCGCGAACAGCCTCGCTACGGCAGCCGCTCGCGTATCCCGCAGGTATCCCACCCGGCCGCCGGGTTCCCGTCGCGCCCGTGCGCCCCGGCGGATCCCGGACAAAACGCATCCACGCAAAAGACCCTGTGATATTTCACAGGGTCTTTTGACTACGCGACTTTAATGATTATTTCAGGGTGAGCCCACTGGGATTCGACCCCAGGACCCCCTGATTACAAGTGGATCCGTCCATGTCTTCCCGTTTGGCTACACGGTGGCTACAGGGATCACTCGAAAGATGCCCGGTTGGCCCATACGCTCGACCGCTACGCCAATGGCTGATGTCAGACAGGGTGTTTAGATCTTTGAGATCAGCCAATTGGGGTGGCGGCATAGAAATGCGGCCACTAAAGAAGGCGCCGAGCCTGTCACTCTCAAGGTGGTGTGGTCCTTACAGAGCGATACGGGATGGGTTTATGCGAGTTATTATCAGGCCTACTACTTTATGACCACATAGTCGGTATAGACAGCCCCTGGCCCGGTGCCCAGTTGTCCCCACCTCGCAAAATGCCGTTGGAGGGCTTCGGACTCGAAGTACCGTCTAGCCTCTTCGCTAAACCAAGCCTCGGTCGGAAATAGCTGCAGGAGTCGTTCAATACTCTCAGTTTCCAGCAGAATTGCATATGCACCGGCACGTTGCCCGCGATAACCTTTGAGATAATAGGTTTTCGTTCCAGGCATATCGGGATACGACGATTCGGCTATAAAGCGCTCAAACTCGGCGGGGTCCACGCCTGGGTGCAGTTCGATATCATGAATAGAAAAGACCTTTGCCATGACAGTCTCCTTCTATTGCGGGGCTAGCTTCTCATCCGTAGCCCTGGCGGGGTGGGCACCGATAACACCGCCACCCCCGGATGCGGCTTGCTGCTTGCACGGGAATCGTTGCGCATGCTTCGTTCGGTTAGCCCTACTCCGAGCAGATATAGACTCTCGGGCCCCCACCGTCGTCGGGAATCCACTCACTCGGGGAGGAACGCTTTCCTTCACGCACGACTTTGCCGTTGCGTGGGTCCACGACGCGGTAGCTGAGCGGCACCTGGTCGCCGAACATCATCAGTGGCCCGCCCTCCTCGGTATAGCCAATATACAGTTTGTGTGGCACCAGCAGCCCGCGCCGGCCCAGGGTTACCTCCCAGTTCGGCGCCATATCACTGATCGGCAACCCGTCCAGAATGTGTGAAATCAGGCCGACATAGCGGGAGCCTTCGAAGTCTAGCGCCTCTCGCCAACCTGCCCCTTCTGCCAGGAAGAACGCGGTGTGGCCGGGCTCATCCGGATGCAGCCGCCACTGCCATAGGCTCCCCGCCCCGTATACTACGCCCATGGTGCCGCCCGCGCAGAGATTGCTCCATGCTTCGTGACCCTGCCACCAGCCCTGGGCACGGCCCCGTTGGCCGCCATGCTCATAGGTGGGCTCGCCGTTCGCTACCGCCTTGGCCGGTGCGTTACGCCACATGTCGGCGACCCGCTCAGGAACGTGCTCGCCACTGTGACCGGTCTGGCACCACTGGAAATCGAGCCAGGGTGCATCCTGCCAGGCGCGGTTGTCGGCATGCGGCCGGTAATGGATGCCGGCGGGCTGCGCGTAGGCGTCCCAGCGCTCGATCTCCTCGCCGCCCGCCGGTACCTGCGGTTCGCATCCTGACCCGTCGGCGCCCACCAAATAGATGGCTGGGCGGGCGCCGTAGCGCGCAACCAGATAGCGGCAATAGCGAGCATATTCATGCGGCGGGACGACCGGTCCCGCCACGCCCAGACCTTTCCAGCCGAAGCCGAAGAAGACGGGTTGCAGCACAGGCACTATCTCGTGCTCGACCAGAATAGCTATCAGCCGGTCAAGATATTGGAAGTAGGCCGGATTGGGTTGGGTGATATGCCCGCTCGGGAGATCCTCAAAGCCCACAGCGAAGCCTTCATCCGCGGTGCGGTCGCGTGGACCGCGGGCCCGCATATCCGGCTGCACGCTCATAAGCAGAGCGGCGTTGAAGCCCTTGGCCTGGCGGTCCGCCGCATAGATCCGGCACTGCTCCTCAGTGGCGCGCCAGGGCAACGCCCAGGCGGTGTCGCCCACAAGCACGGCCGGCGTGCCGTCCGCATGCACCAGACTGCGCTGACTCGGCGCCATGTGCCAGAAGCCGTGTTTGTAGAAGCGGTGCTCGGTGGACGCCGCGGCCCCGCAGACGAACTCGCCGGACTGCTCACCAAGTCCGGGATCGGCAAGCGAGCTAAAGCTGCGCCAGGTCCAGCGTCCTGCCGCCGGAGGCGCAAAGCGGATCTTCCAGGTGCGTTCCCCATCCCAGAAGGCGGGACGCCGCAGCATGATACCCGTATCGTGAGTGAACTCCCCCCATACCTCTACATCGGTGTAAGGGTTCGCGTAGTCACACTGTGTGGTCAGGGTAATCTCGCGTTCGCGCCAGGGCTGCGCCGGTATGCTGTCTCCTTCAACCATAGCATCTCCTCTGCCCTACTCTGCTTGATTGCGGGTGTTACAGCCAGGGCAAGGCTCATCCCGGCTGCGGGCGGGGCAAGCGCATGAAATATGCGTCGTGCCCGCTCTAGAGCCGGGATGTGACCTGTTTCATGCACTGTAAGGGTTAGACTCTCGCCCTTACTAGTTCCAAAGCGGCGTCGCGGATACCTTGCGCCGTCAAGCCAAAGTGCTGCAGCAGCCAGGAGGCTGAGCCGGTCGGTGCGAAGACGCCGGGCACGCCCAGGATGCGCATGGGCACGGGCCGGTGCTGGACGA
>CBJNAR010000621.1:0-3451 GCA_966434075.1 uncultured bacterium | reverse complement strand
GGCCAATGGTCTGGATCAGGCTGTCGCGGCTGCGCAGGAAGCCTTCCTTGTCGGCGTCGAGGATCGCCACCAGCGAGACCTCGGGCAGGTCCAGGCCCTCGCGCAAGAGGTTGATGCCGACGACCACATCATACACGCCCAGGCGCAGGTCGCGCAGGATCTCGATGCGCTCCAGCGTGTCGATCTCGCTGTGCAGGTAATGGGTCTTGACCCCGACCTCCTTGAGGTAGTCGGCCAGGTCCTCGGCCATGCGCTTGGTCAGCGTGGTCACCAGCACCCGATGGCCTTTGGCGATGCGCCCCTGCACCTGCTCGATCAGGTCTTCCACCTGGCCCGCCGTGGGCTTGATCTCGATCTCCGGATCAATCAGGCCAGTCGGGCGGATAATCTGCTCGACGATCTGCTCGCTGTGCTCGTACTCGTAGGGGCCGGGCGTGGCCGAGACGTAGACCGCCTGGTGGACCTGGGCCTCGAACTCAGCCCAGGTCAGCGGGCGGTTGTCGGCTGCGGAGGGCAGGCGGAAGCCGTACTTGATTAGCTCCTGCTTGCGCGAGGCGTCGCCGCCCCACATGCCGCGCACCTGGGGCAGGCTGATGTGGCTCTCGTCCACGAACAGCAGGTAGTCGTCGGGGAAGTAGTCGAGTAGCGTGGATGGGCGGTCGCCCGGCCCGCGCCGCGACAGGTGGCGCGAGTAATTCTCCACGCCCGAGCAGTAGCCGGTCTCCTGCAACATCTCCAGGTCGTAGCGGGTGCGCTGCTCCAGCCGCTGCGCCTCCACCAGCTTATCCTCGGCGCGCAGTTCGGCCAGGCGCTCTTCCAGTTCGGTCTCGATGTCGGCGATGGCGTCGCGCAGCTTCTCTTCGCTGGTGATGAAGTGGCGGGCCGGGTAGATGTCGCTGCGGTTGCGTTCCAGCAGCAACTCGCCGGTCAGCGGATCGAACTCGCTGATGCGCTCGACCTCGTCGCCCCAGAACTCGACGCGCACGGCGATGTTCTCGTAGGCCGGAAAGATCTCCAGCGTGTCGCCGCGCACGCGGAAGGTGCCGCGCACCAGGTTCATGTCGTTGCGGTCGTAGTGGATATCGACCAGCCGGCGCAGCACGCGGTCGCGGTGGGCTACCTGGCCCTTTTGCAGGTCCACCACGACTTTGCCGTACTCCTCCGGCGACCCCAGGCCGAAGATGCACGACACCGAGGCGACGATGATCACGTCGCGCCGCTCGAACAGGGCGCGCGTGGCGGCGTGGCGCAGCTTATCGATCTCCTCGTTGATGTCGGAGTCTTTCTCGATATAGGTATCGGTGCGCGCAATATAAGCTTCCGGCTGGTAGTAGTCGTAGTAGGAGACGAAGTACTCGACGGCGTTGGTGGGGAAGAACTCCTTGAACTCGGCGTACAACTGCGCGGCCAGGGTCTTGTTGTGCGCCAGTACCAGCGTGGGCCGGTTCGCCGCCTGGATCACCTGGCTCATTGTGTAGGTTTTTCCTGAGCCCGTGGTGCCCAGCAGCGTCTGGTGGCGGTAGCCGGCGTTGACGCCTTCGACCAGCTTATCAATGGCCTCCGGCTGATCGCCCATCGGCTGGAAGTCGGAGATCAGTTGAAAATTGGGCATTGTTCCCCTCCTGCGCACATCGGGATGCGGCCCGCACCACCCGCCGGGACAGCGAACGCCGGCGCTCGTATTGGCATATCGGCCTTCTATTATAGCACATCTGTTTCGCACCCGCCATCGGTCATCCGGCGGATGGGGGTCGGGCGGCGGGCGCGGCTGGCCCCTGGTCGAGGTTTGACAGCCCCCGGCGCATGGCTTATACTCCGATCATGGCCCACGACGCGTCGCTGCAAACTGCGCTCATTTATCACCCCGGCTGCCTGGCGCATGAGACCGGCATCCACGTCGAGTCCCCAGAACGGCTCAAGGCGATTTTGCGCGCGGTCGAACAGCGCTTTGGGCCACCGGCCCTGATCGCGCCCGACCCGGCACCGTTGGAAGCCATCCGCGCTGTGCACGACCCCGAGTATATCGAGACGATCCAGGGCATCGCCCGCGCGGGCGGCGGCCTCTGGGATTATGATACGGTGATCAGCGCGGGCAGTTACGAGGCCGCGTTGCTGGCGGCGGGGGCGGCCTGTGCCGCCGTGGACCAGGTGCTCGACCCGCGGGGGCCGGGGGCCGCGAGCGCCTTCGCCTTCGGGCGGCCGCCCGGCCACCACGCCTGCCCGGACCTGGCCATGGGCTTCTGCCTGTTCAACAATATCGCCGTGGCCGCCCGCCACGCGCAGCGCCACTACGCCGCTATCCGCCACATCCTGATCGTCGATTGGGACGTGCACCACGGCAACGGCACCCAGGACATCTTCTACAGCGACGGCACCGTGGCCTATTTCAGCACCCATCAGTGGCCGCTGTATCCGGGCACGGGCAAGTGGACTGAGAGCGGCGCCGGGGCGGGCAGCGGATGGACCTGCAATGTGCCGCTGCCGCCCGGCACCGACGATGCCGGCTACCAGGCGGCCTTCGAGGAAGTGCTGATCCCGTTTGCGCGCCGCTTCCAGCCCGACCTCATCCTGGTCTCCGCCGGGTACGATGCGCACTACGCCGACCCGCTGGCGCAAATGGCGGTGAGCACCGGGGGCTTCGCCATGCTGACCGGCATGGTCAGCGAACTGGCCGCCGACCTCTGCGGCGGGCGCCTGGCTTTCGTGCTGGAGGGCGGCTACGACGTGGGCGCGTTAGGCTCCGGCGTCGTGGCGACCCTGGAACGCCTCAACGGCGCCGGCGGGCCGCCCATGCCGCCGCTGCCGGCGTTGCTGCGGCCCGTGCGCATGGCCATCGAGCGCGCCGTTTGGCATCATAAACTCCTATCATAAAGGGACACCTCTATGGCTGATATCCTGCGAACTACCCGCGACGAAGAGGGCCGGCGGCGGGAAGATACGACGGCCTACCAGATGCAACAGCAGATCGACGACCTGCGGCGGCAAATGCGCGACGCGCTGGCCCGCCAGCAATGGCTCGAAGACCTCTACAAAAACACCGAAGGCCAGGTGCTCCAGTTGCAAATGCTGCAAGAGCGCCACACGCAAGATGTGGCGCAAAGCATGCAGGTGCGCCAGATCGAAGACGGCCGCCTGAAGCAGCAAATCGCGGAACTGGGCCAAAAGGTCGAGGAGCCGATGAAGCCGATCCGCGACCTGCGCGCGCAGATCGCCGAATTGATCGAGGCCCGGCGCATGGACCGCGAACGCACCGTGACCGATGCGCGGCAGTACGAGGCGCTCCAGGGCCAGATCCGCCAGCTTGTGTCGCAGATCGGCGTGATCGCCGACGCCCAGCGCCAGTTGCGCGATCTGGTGCACGAGCTGGATGCCGTGAACAATGAAACCCGCCAGGAGATCCAGCGCGTGGCCGAGCTACAGCGCATGGAAGAGCAGCGCCTGCGCCGGCAAG
>CBJNAR010000620.1:0-3454 GCA_966434075.1 uncultured bacterium | reverse complement strand
GAAAGTACCGCCGATGCGCCCGCGCTGGGGATCTACGATTTCGTAGGTACCATCGACCAACTGGCGCAAGATATACAAGTAGTTCGCCGGGTCCGAGGAGTCGAACCAGACTTCCGCCCAGGCGACCTCCGCCCAATCGCGATCGGGTTCCCGCCGAGGCAGGCTGGGCGTACCCTGCTTACCCGCCTCAGCCTGGCAGATCCGGCCCTCGATACGGACGCATTTGTTGCCGACCAACTCGGCGCTGGCTTCTACGTACTTATGGAAGGTCGCGGCCCGTTTCTGCCGGTGCGGGTCGACGATTTCCAGGGTGCCGTCGAATAATTGGCGCATAAGATAGATGTAGTTTGCCGGCGTGGCGGGATCGAACCAGACTTCGATCCAGGCGACTTCTTCCCAATCGCGATCCGGTTCGCGTCGCGGCTGGAATGATTCTTCCATCATAGAGTCTTGCTCTTTTCATCAAGGCTGCATTTTGTCCCATATTGCCCAGGCTGCTTCCTTAGAGTGTCCATGGAACTTCTCTGCCAAGCCCAAAACCTCCCGCCACAAGTAAGCGTGCTCGGAAACTCGCTCGTTTCCTCCTTCCGCATCGGACAGCACGAACCAATACTTACCTGCTCCTATGATTTGGTTCTTCACTTCGTCTGCAATCACCGCCGCTGGCCGGAGAGTGATTTGGACCTCATCGACGGGTCGATCTTTCCGCAACGTAACAGCTTCGTGTCCGAAGGGGCAGACTACATCTTCGGGTTGTTCCTCCGCGTGTTCGTCGCGGAACAGCGTCCAATGATGCCCATAGTCACAGGCATACTTCCAGTATACTTTCATTCTCGCCTTCCACCTGCAAAGTTGGGGACGCCCAGTACCCCCTCTATGATAACCCCGAAGATCGGTTCCCCGTGGTCTTCATCATTATACCGGCGCGCGAGCCCAGGTGACATTGGACCTCAGACCGGTCGCGGCTACCGCGTGAGTATGAATATTCCTGCTAACACAGGCCGAGTCTCTCGCGGAATTATGCCCAAAGTAGACGCGGATGCCCTATCGGCGACCCCCTCGCGCCCGCCCGCCGATTCGAGTATAATACGCGCATACTTTCGCCCGCCCACCTAGAGGCGGCGCTGACACACTTCCACCACATAAGGGGGCTGAACGCATGTATGTACCCTACGATCTGAGCAAGGTCAAGGTGCTCGACCTCTCGCAGAACTTCAGCGTGGACTCCCCGCCCTTCGCCTTCTACGAGGGGCCGACGATCAAGTGGGTCAAGAAAATCGCCTTCGAGGGCGTGAACGCCCAGCATATTTCCAGCACCAACCACATCGCCACGCACCTGGACTCGCCCTACCACTTCTTCGATCCGGGGCCCGACATCGCGGGCATCCCGATCGACACGCTGTTCGGCCCGGCCTGCGTGGTCGACCTGTCGCGCTACGGCATCGGCGACTACCAGATTTACGGATCGCAGCATTTCGAGCAGTGGGAGAAGGACACCGGTATCACTATCCAGCGCGGCGATATCCTGGTCATCCACACCGGCTACCACCACTACTACAACGAGGACTGGTACAAAGTCCACAACCAGGAGCAGCCCAACTTGCCCCGCGCGTTCTTGCGCCACCCCGGCCCGCAGCGCGAGTTCTGCGACTGGGTGCTGGATCGCGGCATCCGCTGGATGGCGATTGACGCCATCTCCACCGACCACCCGTTCAACACCAAGGTGCGCACGGCCCGGCCCGACCTGGTGCCCGAAGTCGAGGAAGTGATCGGCATGAGCATGGACGAAGCCTTCCCCTGGCCGAAGGACTACCAGTGCACGCACACGCTGCTCTTCCCCAAGGGCGTGTTCCACGCCGAGAACGTGGGCGGCCAGGTGGACGAGGTGCTGAACCAGCGGGTGTGGCTGGGCTGCTTCCCCTTCCGCTTCAAGGGCGGCGAGGCCGCCTTCGCGCGCATCGTGGCCTTTGTCGAAGAAAAGTAAGCGGGAGCCGCCATGAAACCCGCCCCGTTTGAATACTACGCGCCGGGCGAGCGCGCGGAAGCCCTCGCGCTCCTGGCCGAGCACGGCGGCGAGGCCAAGATCCTGGCCGGCGGCCAGAGCCTGGTGCCGAGCATGAACTTTCGCCTCGCCCAGCCGTCCATCCTGGTCGATCTGAACGGCGTGGCCGACCTGTTCGGCATCCGGGCGGGCGCGGACGGCGGCGTGGTGATCGGCGCGATGACCCGCCAGCGCACGGTGGAGCGCAGCCCGCTGATCGCCGCGCGCGCGCCACTGGTTGCCGAGACGATGCCGTACATCGCCCACCCGCAGATCCGCAACCGGGGCACGTTCGGCGGCTCGCTGGCCCACGCCGACCCCGCCGCCGAACTGCCGGCCCTGGCTGTGGCGCTCGACGCGCAACTGCGCGCCCAACGCGCGGACGGCGACCGGCTGATCCCGGCGGCGGAGTTCTTCCAGGCGCTGTTCACCACCGCCCTGGAGCCGGAGGAGATGCTGGTCGAGGTGGTCTTCCCGCCGCTGCCCGCGTGCACCGGCACGGCCTTCGAGGAGGTGGCCCGCCGCCACGGCGACTACGCCCTGGCCGGGGCCGCCGCCGTGGTCACGCTGGACGAGTCAGGCGCCGTCGCCGCGAGCCGCCTGGTGTTCCTCTCCATCGGCGATGTGCCGGTGGAGGCGACCTCGGTCGTGGC
Organism: uncultured bacterium; assembly: GCA_966434075.1. Lineage (GTDB taxonomy): Bacteria > Chloroflexota > Chloroflexia > QHBQ01 > JAICKM01 > JAICKM01. Next base: position 760 of record CBJNAR010000620.1, on the reverse strand, counting down.
GGGGCTCCAGGGCCGGGCGCCCACCGCCGCCGCCATCGCCGAGGCGGCCCACGCCGTGGACGGCGACATCGACCCGAACGGCGACATCCACGCCACCGCCGCCTATCGCCGCCACCTGGCGCAGGTGCTGGCCCGCCGCACGCTGACCCTGGCGGCGGACCGGGCGGGGCGCGCGCTACAGGAGCAGGAATGAAGGTTACTTATGACCAGCAGGCCGATACCCTGACGGTAATCTTCGCGGATAAGCCGGTGGCCGAGAGCGCCGAAGATAAGCCGGGGATCATCCTGGATTACGACAGCACGGGCAATCTGGTGAGTCTGGAAATCCTCGACGCCTCCCGCCATGTTACCGCGCCCACCAGCATCGAGTACCAGATCGCGCAGGCGGGCACCTGAGCGCCGATCACTGGCGATCGGATTGGCCTGCGGCAGTAGCCCGGTTCCACGCATCGCTGCTATGGAAAAGGAACCATCATGACCAGCCGAGAGATTACCGTAACCGTCAACGGGCAGGCGTATATCCGCGCCGTCGAGCCGCGCCTGCTGTTGAGCGACTTCCTGCGCCACGAGTTGCACCTGACCGGCACGCATGTGGGCTGCGAGCACGGCGTGTGCGGCGCCTGCACCGTGTTGCTCGACGGCGTGCCGGTGCGCTCGTGCCTCACCTTCGCGGTGCAGGCCGGGGGGCACGAGGTGGGCACCGTGGAGGGCCTGGCCGCCGACCCCGAGCACCTGCATCCGTTGCAGCAAGGCTTCTGGG
>CBJNAR010000619.1:0-3472 GCA_966434075.1 uncultured bacterium | reverse complement strand
GAGCCAGCTCGGCGCGCCGCCGTTCCACCGCGGCGACGGCCGTCTCGGTGCGGCCCGCGGCCAGCGCATCAAGCGCCCCGCGGATGGCGGGGAAATCGTAGCCCGCCGCGCGCAGCAGGACCACCACGCGCAGGCGGCGCATCTGCGGCTCGTGATAGAGGCGATAGCCGCTGTGCGGATCGCGGACGGGGAGCAGCAGGCCCTGCTGCTCCCAGAAGCGCAGCGCCGAGACGCGCACCCCCACCTGCCGGGCCGCCGCGCCCACGCGCAACCGCGGCCCGTGGCGGGAACCGGTGGGCAGCGCCGGTTGCGCGGCCAGCGCGCGCAGGGCGGCCAGCGTTTGCTCCACCTGCTGCCGCGTCGCGGCCAATTCGGCGTGGCGCGCGTCGATCAGCGCGAGCGCGGCGGGCAGGTCGCCCCGGTGGACCGCCTGCATCAGTGCCGCCGCGTGCAGTGGCCCATAGCTGCCCACCAGCGCCCGCGCGGTCGTAAGCGCGACCAGGTGTTTGCGCGTGTAGCGGCGATACCCATTAGGGCCGCGCGCGGCGGGCGGAATCAACCCCGCGGCTTCGTAGTTTCGCACCTGCTGGACGCTGATCCGCCCCGCCCGCGCCAGGTCGATCGTCCGCAGCGTGGCCTCAACTATCATGTAAAACCCTCAAGTGGTTTTAGCGACTTGCCGCTCCCATTGTACCGCATCCGCCGGCTGTGTGGGGCGGGTTTCGTGCCTGCCAGGAGAATCGGCGCGCCGAACGCTCCTGTCCAACCCTCTACTATTGCATCTGAGTTATACAATAGAATCGGAGTCCAAAACGCCGGCCGGCCTGGACCATCACACACGAAGGCCCGCACCCCCACACGGGCGGAGCGGGCACAGCCAACAGGAGGACCCCTGCTCATGGACGAAGCCGCGATCACCCAGTCCATCACCGAGACGTTTCCCGGCGTGGACCTGGCCGAGACGCAAGGCGCCACCTTCTATTTCTACAACCCGCCCGACCTGGAACCCGATCACCGCTTCCCGTTCGCCACCCTGGTGACCAGCGATGCTTTCGACCAGTTCTCCAATCTCAGCCGTCCGGGCGTCTTCCGCCTGAACATCGGCATCGGCAAGGCCACCTTCCGGGCCCTGTTCGGTCCCCCGCCCGCCCGCGCCGGCGAGGAGGCGGCGCCGGGCTATGACTTCACGGCCCTGGACCAGGTGCTGCCGCACCCGGTGTATGGGCGGCAATACTGGGTCTGCATCCTCAACCCCAGCCCGGCCACGTTCGCGACCCAGGTGCAGCCGCTCCTCGCCGAGGCGTACGACCTGGCCGTGGGCAAGCGCACCCGGCACGCCGCCCACAGCCGGGCCTGACACCCCCGCAGCGGCGGGCGCTAACGCCCGCCGCTCTCCGCAGGGTCGCCCTTACTGCCGCGGGGGCACGACGGCGATTGTCGGGTCGTTGAAGCGGGAGAAATCCAGCGTGCGTTCCCACGGCTGCGTCAGGCCGCCGGTCGCATCTACGCTCCAGTGGATGCGCCGGAAGTAGCCGCTCTCCCGCGCGATCCAGGCCTCGCCGTGCCCCGTCACCGACATGATCATGTCCTCGTCGCGGATCCCGCTGAAGGTGAAGGTATAACGCAGCGTGGCGGTCCCGGCGATGGTTTCCGCGCCGGCCCGCGTGACGTCGCTAATCGGCCCGGCCCCCGCCGCCGGATCAAAGTCGAACGGCGAGCCGTAAAACCGCACGGACTGGAAGACGTCCGGCGGGTCGGCGGGCGCGCGCAGCCACTCGTCGCCGTTAATTTCTATGTACTCGCCCCCATCGGCGCCGGTGACGTGCACGCTCCAGGGCAGGACGATGTCCGCTTCCCCGCGGGATGCCTGGCCGCCCCGCTGATCGACTTCGCTGCGGTGATAGGCCCGGAGCGCGGCCAGCGTGGCCGAGGCGGCATTCCAGGCGGCAGCATCAGGCCCGCCGGCGAGACGGGGCGGAAAGGTGGGCCAGGGCGTGGGCGTGTGATAGGGCCCGGCCGGCGTGGCGGTCCAGACGGGCGTGGGCCGCGGCGCCGGCCCGGTGGGGACGGGCAGCGGCCCGGTGGGGATGGCTGGCGGCGCCATCGTTCCGATGGGGCCGGCCGGCGGTGGGGACAGGGCCGCAGCCGCCCCGGCCACGGAGAGTGCGGGCGGGGCGGGTGGGGGCTCGCGGGGCGCGGCGGGCCCGCAGCCGGTGAGCAGCCCCAGAATGAGGACCAGCACGCCGAGTGGTCTGCGGATGCTCGGTACGGTGCCCATGGACAACCTCCTTGTGCCCAGCGCGGGCGGGCCGCGCGCTCGCGTTGGCCGAGTTGGGTATCGGGGATTGGGCCTGGTTAGGAGACGCGGGAGCGGGCGCATTTGTTCCGCCGGCGCGGCAGGGCGACCCGCCTGCTGCCGTTGACAGACGTGCGCCCGCGCGCTATGATCCCCTTATCTGGCAATCGGCGTATAAGAATCCAAACGACACGGAGGTCCGATGCATTACTTGCTCATCTACGATCTGGTCCCCGACTATCTGGAGCGGCGGGGGGCGTACCGCACCGAGCATCTGACGCTGGCCTGGGCGGCACACGACCGTGGCGAACTGGTGCTGGCCGGGGCGCTGACCGACCCGGTGGATACGGCCATCCTGCTCTCCCAGGGGGACTCGCCGGCCGGGGCGGAGGCGTTTGCGGCAGCAGACCCCTATGTGCGCGCCGGGCTGGTCACCCGCTGGCAGGTGCGGCCCTGGAGTACGGTGGCCGGCACGGCGGCGGCCACCCCGTTGCGGCCCGCGCCCCCCGATCCGGAGGAGGCCGGCTAGGCGCCGCGCTTGCCGGGTTCGATAGTCAAGATGGCTTGATACGGGGTATGCATGGCGTCTTTACGCATAGCCGGTGCCACGGCGCCTTTCCCGGTCGCCGGCAGCGGACGTAGCGAGCTTCGGTAGTAAGATACCACAACGCAACCGGACCAGGATGCGCGGCGCTTATCGTGAGGGGTCACTTCCGGAACAGGAACGACACCAGCCGGGGCGGGGCCGCCGTGTCCTCGGCGTGCCACCACTCCTGGAGGCGCAGCAACGTGAGGCTCGCGGCGCCGGCGGCGTCGAGGAAGGCCGAGATGTGGTGCACGAACGCCGGGATCTGGACGCGCTCTTCCTGCGGGCCGTAGACGGCCTTGCTGCCCTGGTATTGCTTGAAGGGGTGGAGCTCGGCCACGAAGAAGCGGCCGCCCGGCGCGAGGCAGCGCGCCGCCGCGGCGAAGATGAAGCCGAGGTCGGCGATGTGCTCCAGCACCAGGTTGCAGACGGCGAGATCGACGCACCCGGCGGCCACGGGCCAGGGCCGTGTCAGGTCGGCCACGGCGAAGGTGACATGGGCGGCGGGCACGCGGGCCTGGGCCTGGCGGATCATGCCCTCGGCGAAGTCAAGCGCGAGCACGCGCCCGCCGAGTTCAGCCAGGAAGGCG
>CBJNAR010000618.1:0-3484 GCA_966434075.1 uncultured bacterium | reverse complement strand
CTGCGGGTTACAAGCGCCGATGACCGGATATTCTGCTAAGTCGCGGGATGATCGCTACGGTTGTGGTCGCTTATTACCTGTCCTCATTGTACAGCGGAATCCTGATCGGCGGTGTCACAAAAAGGTCACACAAATCTTACAGTTGGCCGGGCTGCCTGCTTGGGCCCAATTATGGTATAATAACCCTGGACCCGTTTTAGAACATAAGTACGGAAATGCGAGGATCGCCGTGGCCGAAACCCCCATGGACCGCCAGTACAAGCGGTTGCGAGACCAACTGAAAAAGGACCACCCGGACTCCATTCTATTCTTTCGCCTGGGTGACTTTTACGAGACCTTCGACGACGATGCGGCCATCGTGGCCCGCGTGTGCGACGTGGTGCTGACCAAGCGCAACTTCTCCAAGGGCGGGCAGCGGCCCATGGCCGGGGTGCCGTACCATAGCGCCGAGAGCTACATCGCCAAGCTCACCGCCGCCGGCTACAAGGTGGCCGTGGCCGAGCAGTTGGAGCAGCCGCGCGCCGACGAAGAGACCGAACGCCGCCGCATCCGCCTGGGCAAGCGCGAGTCGACCGTGACCGCCAACTGGGGCCAGAACGGGCCGACCGAAGCGGCGCGCGGCGACCTGGTGGACCGCCAGATCGTGCGCGTGGTCACGCCCGGCACGCTGACCGAGCCGGGGCTGCTCGACTCGCGGCGCAACAATTACCTGGCCGCGACCATCCTCGAAGGCGACCGCGCGGGCATCGCCTACGTGGACATCACCACGGGCGAGTTCCAGGGCACCGAAGTGCGCAGCGCCACGGAGTTGACCACGCTGGTGCAGCAGGAGCTGGATCGCCTGCAACCCGCCGAGTTGCTCGTCCCCGACGCCACACCGGGCGAGGCCAGCCGGTCGGATATGAAAGCCTGGGCCGCCGAGGTGCGCAGCGACGAATCCGACAGCGACACCGCGCCGGATGCCGCCCGCCCGCGCCGCGCCCACCACACCGAGCGCGCGGCGCAAAACTGGCGCGTCGCCGGGCATATTACGCCCACCAGTCCGCGCGAATGGAGCCTCGACAAAGCGCGGGCCACGCTGATGGGCCAGTTCCACGTCGCCTCGCTCGACGGCTTCGGCGTCGCCAAATGGCCGCTGGCCGTGCGCGCCGCCGGGGCCATCCTGGCCTATCTCCAGGCCACGCACAGCACGGCGCTACAGCAACTGACCCACCTGAGCAGCTACAGCACCGAGGCGTACATGGCCCTCGACCCGCAGACCCGGCGCAACCTCGAACTGGTGGCCGGGCCCAGCGGCGGCCTGCAATTCTCGCTGCTCTCGGTCATCGACCAGACGCTGACGCCGATGGGCGGGCGCCTGCTGTCGCGCTGGCTCAACCAGCCGCTGGTCGATCTGCCACGGCTCCATGCCCGCCACGACGCCGTCCAGTTGCTTTACTCCGACGAGCCGTTGCGCGGCGCGATCCGCACCCAGCTTAAGGGTATGCCTGACCTGGAGCGCCTCACCAACCGCGTGCTGCAAGGCATCGCCGGGCCGCGCGACCTCAACGCCATCCGCAACGCGCTGACTGCGCTGCCCGGCGTGCGCGACGCCTTCGAGTCGAGCGGAGAGTGGCGCCCGGCGCCCGGGCCGGAGCGCGGGCGGATGATTATGGAGAGCAACGGGCGCGGCCCCGCCGTGGCCGCCCCGCCTGTCGCGAAAGAGGCACCCGCCGCCGGGCCGAGCACGTTCCACTCGCTGCTCACGCGCCTGCAACCCTGCCAGGACGTGGTCGACGTGATCACCCAGGCCATCGCCGAAGACCCTCCCGCTGTGCTGGGCACCGGCGACGCCATCCGGCCCGGCTTCCGGCCCGAACTCGACCAGTTGCGCGAGGCCAGCCGCAACGCCCAAGGCTGGGTTGCCAACCTGGAGGAAGAGGAGCGCAACCGCACCGGCATCCCCTCGCTCAAAGTCGGCTACAACAAGATCTTCGGCTACTACCTGGAGGTCAGCAACGCGCACAAGGATCGCGTCCCGGCCAACTATATCCGCCGCCAGACGCTGGTCGGCGCCGAGCGCTACATCACGCCCGAGTTGAAGGAGGCCGAGTCGCTCATCCTCAACGCCAAGGAGCGGCTAGTGGAGTTGGAGCGGTCGCTGTTCCAGGAAGTGCTGGCGACAGTGGCCGCGTGCGCCGAGCGGCTGCTGGGCGCGGCCCAGGCGCTGGCCCATATCGACGTGTTCGCCGGGCTGGCCGAGGTGGCGCGCACCCGCAACTATGTGCGCCCCGACCTGCTGGCCGAGGGGCCGATCACCATCGCGCAGGGTCGCCACCCGGTGGTCGAACGCAGCCTGCGCGACGAGATCTTCGTGCCCAACGACGTGCATCTCGACAACGCCGCCAGCCAGATCATCATCCTGACCGGTCCGAACATGGCCGGCAAGAGTGTCTTCCTCAAGAGCATCGCCCAGATCATTCTGCTGGCGCAGATCGGCGCCTTCGTGCCCGCCGACAGCGCCCGCCTGGGCCTGGTGGACCGCATCTTCACCCGCGTCGGCGCGCAGGACGACATCGCCACCGGCCAGTCCACCTTCATGGTCGAGATGGTCGAGACGGCCAACATCCTGAACCACGCCACGCCGCGCTCGCTGGTTATCCTGGACGAGATCGGGCGCGGCACCTCGACCTATGACGGCCTGGCGATTGCCCGCGCCGTGGTCGAGTACATCCACAACCACCCGCGCCTGGCCTCCAAAACGCTGTTCGCCACGCACTACCACGAACTGACCGACCTGGAGCGGGTGCTGCCGCGCGTGCGCAACTACAACGTGGCCGTGGCCGAAGAAGGCGAGGAACTGGTTTTCCTGCGCAAGATCGTGCCCGGCGGTGCCGATCGCTCCTACGGCATCCACGTCGCCCGGCTGGCCGGGGTGCCCAAGAGCATCCTCAAGCGGGCCGAGGACATCTTGCGCGAGTTGGAGCAGGGCGGGTCGAAGGAGCGCCGCCGCGCGGTCATGGGCGACGGCATGGGCCTGCCCGCCGTGCCCGCGAACGGTCAGCTTTCGTTCCTGGCCGGCGCCGCCCCGGCCCCCGGCGCCGCCTCCGCGCCGGTGCCCGCGCCGCCCGATCCGCTGGTCGAAGAGTTGCGCGAGTTGAAGGTGGACGATATGACGCCGCTGGAGGCGATGGGCAAGCTCTACGAGCTGGTCCGCAAAGCCCGCGACAGCGCCGACTAGGCCGCCTGCCGCGCGGGGGTGCCCTAGCGGGAGCGGCGGAACGGGCGCCGGTACCAGGGCTGCTTGCGCGGGCGCCGGGGTGGCGATGTGCTTGGGGTGCGGGCCGCCGGGGTGCGTCCTGCCGTGGTTCGTTGCTCGGCAACCGGCGAGGGGGGCGGTACTATCCGGCGGGCGGCCGTCTCCGGCAGGGGCACTGCCGGCTGGTGTTTGTTGATCGCCAGTTCCAGCCCGATCTTGTCGATCAAGCGGAAGAGGCTCAGCGTC
>CBJNAR010000617.1:0-3485 GCA_966434075.1 uncultured bacterium | reverse complement strand
TCAGAATGATGGATTACTTCACTGCGAAGACAATTGACAATAGTCGTAGTCTGCGCGTGGCACCTGGGCGCGTTGCAAACCTTCCCCCGGCTGATCCATCCGATAGACTAATAGAAACTGCCGGCGAAATTGGCATGCATCTGCCGGTCCATCCCTCTTGACAAGCAATAACTTCCGCGTTATAATGCGCATTAGTAATCCCCATTAGTAATGGGCCAGTGGGAAGCGACGGCGAGCCGAGCTACGGCAGACCGCGGGTAGAACGGGGAGACAGTCCAATGGCGGGTCAAGACAAACGGGGCAAAGCGAAGAAGCCGTCCATGTATGATGTCGCCCGCCTGGCCGGGGTCTCGCAAACCACCGTGTCCTTTGTGGTCAACGATGTCGCCGACAGCAACATCCCGCAGGAAACCAAGGATCGCGTCTGGACGGCGGTGCGCGAGTTGGGCTGGCGGCCAAATGCCCTGGCACGCGGCCTCACGTTACAGCGTTCCCATACTATCGGCTTTATCTCCGACGAGATCGCCACTACCCCCCACGCCGGAAAGACTATCCAGGGCGCGCAAGATGCCGCCTGGGCCACCAATAAGCTGCTCCTGGTCATCAACACCGGGCGCAATGCCGCCATCGAGCACGACGCCGTCGAGATGCTGCTGGAGCGGCAGGTCGACGGTCTGATCTATGCGACCATGTACCATCGCCCGGTCAGCCTGCCGCCGGCTATCCGCCAGGTGCCCATCGTGTTGCTCGATTGTTATGTCGAGGACTGCTCCCTGCCCTCTGTGGTGCCTGACGAAGTGCAAGGCGGCCGCACCGCCACCGAGGCGTTGCTGAAAAAGGGGCATCGCCGCATCGGCTTCATCAACAATGTCGATCCCATTCCGGCGACCTTTGGCCGGTTGGAAGGTTACAAGCAGGCTCTGGCAACCCACAACGTACCCTTCGATCCGACTCTGGTCTGCGCCCAGGTCAGCGATGCCGCCGGGGGCTACCAGGGGGCGATGGAGTTGATGCAGCGCCCCACCCGGCCGACGGCACTATTCTGCTTCAGCGACACGGTCGCCATGGGGGCCTACGACGCGCTGCGCAAGCTTGGGTTAGCCATCCCCGAGGATGTGGCCGTGGTTGGCTTCGACAACCTCGAACTGATTTCCGCCCACCTGTACCCGCCGCTTTCCACCCTAGAGCTACCTCACTACGCAATGGGCCACTGGGCTGTGCAGAATCTACTAGACCACGCCGACAGCGCAAGCGCCCCGGCACCCGTCCAGCAAAAACTGGCCTGCCCGTTTATTTCCCGCTCGTCAATCTAAGCGCGCCGCCTGCCAAAGCGCCGGAAATCGTTCGTTACGTTCATTTGGTTCTTTAGTAATGCGGATTAGTAAGGAGAGCGCCTATTGAATTGTGATCGGGTCTGAGAAGCAATCAGTTCCCAACGGGGATAGATGGTTCAATTTTAGTAATGCGGATTATTAGAGCACGTAAACAACCGGCTGAGCGCAAAGCGGCCGCTACCCATGAATGAACGCACCAGCAGCGAGAGGAGAACCCTGATGAAACGCAAAATGAGCCTGTTGACCCTGATGGTCGTGATCCTGTCCGCGCTCCTCACGGCGTGCGGCTCTGAGCAGGGCGCAGCTCAGCCCACCGCCGCGCCGACCACCGCTTCCGGCGGCGCGGCCACCGCTGCGCCGGCCACCGACTCCACTGCGACCCCGGCGCCCGCCGCCCCCGCCGCCAACACCTCGCCGACCCCGGAGCCGACGGACACGGCCATTGCTGGGCGCACGCAACTCAAGCTATGGACTCACTCGGCGGGCAACGCCAACGAACTGACGGTACTCAAGCAGGAGATCTCTGACTTCAACAAGTCGCAGAGCAAGTACCAGGTGGTCTACGAAGCGTTCCCGCAGGCGTCCTACAACGACTCCGTCGCCGCTGCCTCCGTCGCCAAGAGCCTGCCCTGTATCCTGGACCTGGACCAGCCGACCGTCGCCAACTTCGCCTGGTCGAAGTATATCCAGCCCCTGCCCTTGACCAAGGATCAACTGGCCGACTTCAACTCGGCGGCGGTCGGCACCTATAAGGACCAGGTCTATTCCATCGGCCAGTTCGACGTGGCCCTGGTCATCTATGCCCGCAAGTCGGTTCTGGAGGCGAACAACATCCGCATCCCGACCCTGGATAAGCCTTGGACCCTGGACGAGTTCAACAAGGCCCTGGACACCTTGAAGGCGTCCGGCAAATTCGAGAACGCCATCGACGTGGGCTCCGCCGGCTCCGGCGAGTGGTGGCCCTATGCCTACTCGCCGATGCTGCAGAGCTTCGGCGGCGACCTGGTCGACCGCAAGACCTACTTGACCGCCGACAAGGTGCTCAACGGGCCGGAAGCGGTGAAGTGGGGCGAGTGGTTCCAGGGCCTGTTCAAGAACGGCTATGCCAATCCCAAGCCGGTGGACGATCAGGGCTTCTACCAGGGCCGCGTGGCCCTGTGGTACACCGGTAGCTGGGCGGCCGACGACGTCACCAAGAAAGTGGGCGCCGACGCGCTCTTCCTGCCGGCGGTCGACTTCGGCACCGGGCCGAAGATCGGCGGCGCGTCCTGGCAGTGGGGCATCAGCACCGCTTGCCCGAACACCGACGGCGCCTGGGAGTTCATCCAGACCCTGATGAAACCAGAGAACGTCGCGGCGATTTCCAAGACCACCGGGCTGATCCCAACCTCCACGTCCGCCGCCAAGCTGACCGAGAAGTACGCCGAAGGTGGCCCGTATCGCGTCTTCTTCGACATGGCCAAGCAGTTCGCCGTCTTGCGCCCGGCCACGCCCGGCTACCCGATTATCTCCAGCCAGTTTGAGAAGGCCGGGCTGGCGATCCGCGACGGCGCCGATGTACAAAACAGCCTGGACGATGCCGTGGACGCCATCGACCGCGACATCAAGGACCACAACGGCTACGGCTTCCAGCAGTAAGCACGCACCGGCGCCCCGGTTCGGCGCCGAACAGCGTCCGGGGAGCGGGGGATGCGCGACACCCCCCGCTCCCCGGCCAGGGAGGTATCATCATGGCCGTGACCACCGCTACCACCGACGGGATCCACCAGCCGCAGCGCACGCAGCAGCGCCCCCTGCGCAATGATCTCGTCCCCGCTCTCCTGCTGGGCGGGCCGGCGTTCCTGCTGCTGCTCGTGTTCCTGATCGGCCCCTTCTTTATGGGCATCCTGTTCAGTTTTAGCGACCAGCGCCTGGTCTCGCCCAACCCGGCCCAGTTCGTCGGCACGCGCAACTATCAACGCCTGCTGGGCGTGTCCCTGCTGACGCTGGACCCGGTCGTTGACCCGAAAACCGGGCAACTACAGCGCGACGCCCAGGGCAATCTCCAGTACCCCCGCTCGCGCGACTTCACGCGCGATGCGCAAAAGTACCCGCAGTACGCGGGCCTGCGCGAGTGGTTCAACCTCGATCTCGGCAACCGCCGCTACGTGG
>CBJNAR010000616.1:0-3489 GCA_966434075.1 uncultured bacterium | reverse complement strand
CGCCAGACCCGCTCTTCGAGCTGGCTGCGCGAGAGTACCATGCCGGGATGGGTCAGCAGATATTCCAGCAGGCGTAACTCCGTGGCCGTGAGATCTACCAGGTCGGTCCCGTACCAGACCTGGTGCGTTTGCAGATCCAGGCGGATGGGACCGGCGGCCAGCGCACTGCTGCGGGTCTCGCTATCGCGGCGCAGCACGGCGCGCAGGCGCGCGAGCAACTCGCCAAAGGCAAACGGCTTGACCAGATAATCGTCGGCGCCCGCGTCCAGCCCCGCGATTCGTTCGTCGACCGCGCCCAGGGCCGTCACCACGATGATCGGCACGCGGATTTTCCGGCGGCGCAATTCCCGGCAGACCGCGAGTCCGTCCTGCCCCGGCAGCCGCAGGTCCAGCAACATGGCGTCATAAGTGTTCGTGCTGCCCGCGGCGAGAGCGGTGGGGCCATCGTACACGGCGTCCACATGGTAACCTTCCTCCGTCAGGCCCCGCTGCAGCGCCTGGCTCAGCCGGCGATCATCCTCGACCAGTAGTATGCGCATCCGGTGTTCCCCCCGCGTGGTGCAAGGCGCGGGCGCGACGACGCGCCGCCGTATGACCGCTGTCTCTATTGTAGCACCGCTATATGAATCGCAAATGAAGATCGCCCGGCGGGTTCATGGCATATTCATCTTCGATTCACGGGATTGTCATGGTACTGGGCTATACTGCTTGCTATGTAGCAATCAATCCGCCGATAAAAATCCGCCGGGGCTTGGTTGGTCCCGGCGTAGCAAAGGAGTAGAGCATGAACCGAAAGCAATTACTGGCCGGCGCCGCAGTGTGCGTCGTGATCCTCTGGGCCGTGTTTGCCGCAGGCGGTGTACGCCTGGGTAGCGATGCGGCCCCCGCCCCCGGCACCACCGCGCAGACGGCAGGCAGTGCCCTGGCCGCCCAACCGCTCGTCGCGGGCGCCGCCGGCCAACCGGCCAACGCCGGGGTCGCCGTGCTGGCGCAATCGCAGCCCGCGGTGGCTCAGGGCAACGCGGTGGCCCAACCGACGGCTCCGACGCAGCCCACCGCGCTGCCCGCTACCGCTACCCCTCCAGCGCTCGCCGCCCCCGCTACCAGCGACGAGGACGCCGAGACCCCCGAAGCCGGCGAGACTGCGGAGACTCCTGAACCTGGCGAGGCCGCGGAAACGCCCGAAGCCGCCGAGGCTGCGGAAACGCCTGAAGCGGCGGAAACCGCGGAGACCCCCGAACCCGGCAAGGCCGCTGAGCACGATGGAGATAAGGTAGAGCAAGGGGCCACGGGCGGGGCGGACAGCGACAACGACAGTGAGGACCAGGATCACGATTCGGCGGATGGGCAAGCCCTCGCGGCGCAGGCGCGTATCACGCAGCAGCAAGCCGCACAGGCCGCCCTCGCCGCCAATCGCGGCACCACCGTGGTCGAGACCGAACTCGACGAGAAGGACGGCACTGTCCTTTATAAGGTGAAGTTGAGCAACGGTGCGAAAGTCAAGGTGAACGCGGTGACCGGCGCCATCCTGAGCACCGACCCGCCGGAGAGCGACGACTCGAACGACTGAAATCCGGGACTGAAATCCGGCTATGAATGCGCCCCACCGGGTTGGTGGGGCGCATTCATGTCAGCCGGCAGGCGCGCTGGTAGTGGAGACCGGGGCCGCTCTACGGCCCGGTTCCGGACGAGGCCACGGCCAGACCGTCGTAGCCCTGCGCGCCCCAGGCGGCCAGGAAGGTCGGCCAGGCCACTTCATATTCCGTGAGCCGGTTGGCGTTGGTCGAGGTGGGACCGAGCACATCGCGAATGAGCACGGCATCGGCGTTGTAGCCGGCCACCACCACCGCGTGATCGTTGCCCAGCACCGTCGGGTAGCGGCGCCCGTCGGGGCCGATCCAGGTGGCCGCCACCCAGCGTTGGAAGTCAACGGTGGTCTTGATCCAGATCAGGCTGCCCGCCTGCAGCGCGGCTTCCAGGCCCGCCTGGTCGTGGACCGGCGTGGTGGCGAAACCGTAATGCTCAAACACCTTTTGCATGGCCGAGCCGGTCGTGCGCGCCAGGAAGTTGGTCTTGTAATCGCCGGAATAGTGGTTGGCGATGTCGCCGCCGTAGATCTCCACCCCTTGCGCGGTCTGCTTATACGACGGCGTGACGCTGGTATCGACGCCGATAATCTGCAACTGATCATCCAGGCTCACATCGAGGCCGTGCGTCTTGAAGATCGCCCAGGCCGCGTCGAACTCGCAGGTGAAATGGAACCACTGGCCCGTTTTGTTCGCGGTGGGAATATAGGCGGTGTAGGCGGCGGGCGGCTGCGCCGGGCGCGTGGGCTGCAACTCATTCATCGCCGCGGGCGCGATGGGTCCTGCCGGGCCAGGCAGTGGCGCGGGGGTGGGCGGGGCGGCCCCGGTCTCCGGCCCCATCGTCGGCACGACCGGCACCGCGGCCACGGCCGTCGGCTGTTCGCCGACCATGATCTGCAACGGCGCCCCGATAAACAGCAGGTTCGGGTTGGCGATGCCGTTGCGGGCCTGGATCGCCTGGACGGTGGTGCCGTAGCGGGCGGCGATGCCGCTCAACGAATCGCCCTCCTGAATGGCGTACTGGACGATGGTGCCCGCCGCCGGTAGCGTGGGCGACGGCGCGCCGGCTACCGCCGGCGTTGGGCTGCCGGGCAGTGTCGACGGCGGCACCGTCACCTGCGGCACCGCCACGGCGACGCTGGTCGGCGTCGCCCCGGTGCCGAATCCCAGATCCACATAGATGGTCAGGGCGGGCGTCGTCTGCCCCACCCAGCGCACCAAGGCGAGGAGTCCCGCCAGCAGCGCAATCAACGCCAACCACCACCACACCCGATTTTGCATGATAATCCTTGCCCCCGCCGCGCGCCGCCGGTGCCGCCGCGCGGTTCAACCCGTTTACCTTACCATATAGTATACCATCCTCGGCTACCGGCTGATTAGCCGCGGCAAGGTCGGGCCAGGACAGGGGCGCTCATGCCCGCCACCGCCGCCGGCGGGCCAGGTACAGCAGCGCGCCCACCGGAATATTGCTCCAATAGTTGATCACCCTGTCCATCACGGCGACCGCGCCGGCCAGGCTGCCGGCGACGCCAAAGGCGGCCAGGATGGCGACCGACGCGCCCTCGACCGCGCCCAGCCCGGCGGGCGTGAACGGGATCGTGCTCAGCAGCGACCCGGCCAGCGCGGTGAAGATGATCACCCCTGGCGCCAGCCCGGTAATGTGGAAGCTTTGCAGCACCAACCAGATGCGGATGACTTCGCCGGCCCAGATCAGCGCGGTCAGGCCATACAGCGGCGCCTGGATGTCGCGCCGGAACGTGCCCAGCAGGGCGGCGACGAAGCGCTCGAACACCACGCGCCGGCGCTCCGGCAGCCGGGCGGCTACCCGCCCCGCCCCCAGGCGCAGCGCCAGCACGCCGCCCCCGATGGCCCCGGCCAGCCCGGCGCCGAGCAGGAGAATCAG
>CBJNAR010000615.1:0-3495 GCA_966434075.1 uncultured bacterium | reverse complement strand
TCGTAGGTCAGCCCGCCGCCGGGCCGCCGCGCGACCACGCCGGGGTGGTTATAGATGTGGTCGAGCCGCACATAGCGGATGCCCAGGGCTTTGATCAGCGGGATTGTGGGGTGGAGAAAGGTGGGGTCGAACGACTCGCCGCCCTGGGCCAGCCCGATCTCGATGTGCTGGGTGCGGACCGGCTCCGGCTGCGCCGCGACGGTGACGACCGGCCAGACCGGGGTCGCCGTGGGCGGCGGCCCGCCTCCCAGCGCCGAGCAGGCTGTGAGCAGCACGAGCAGGCCGAGAGCCGCCGGTCGCAGGCGCGCGAGCTTAGACGGCAGGCGTGATAACGAACGTAAGGTCAACAGAGCACAGAACCAGACCAGGATTGCGTGGCAGCCGCGGGTGCGGGGGCGGCGAGGCGGCGGGAGCGGCACAGCATGTCGTCACCGCACCGTGAACTGGGCCGCGCTGCGTTGCACGCCGTTGCCGAATATCTGCACGGTGTAGGCCCCCGGCGGCAAGGTTTGCCCGGCTTTGGGCTGCAAGGTGAACTGGATGAAGGTGTTGGTATAGGCTTGCGGCGCGGTGATGGCCGAACTGTCCTCGAAAAGCTGGCCGTCGCGCAACCAGCGGGCAAACAGGCTGCTGCCCGCCGGCACGTTGACGCCGGGCACCACCGCGTAGATGGCCGGGGTGGTCGTGGCGAAGGTATCGGTCACTGCCGTCGGGCGATTGGCGCTGTCGATGGCGCTGCTCATGACCACCTGGCCCAGGTTCAAGCCGACGATGGTGACGGTGCCGTTGCCGGCGCCGCCCGCCGCGCCCTCGGTGCCCGGCGTGCCCGCCGGGGGCGGGGTGGCCGCCGGGTTCGACAGGTTGTTCAGGGTCACCAGCAGCACGGTAAAGGCGGCGCAAACAATGAGGATGACGACCACACCGATAAGGATTAACCGCGTGAGTCCCCCACCGGCGGCGCTCGCCAGGTTGCCAAGTCCACCCGCCTGCGGCGGGCGCGACCCCCCGCCGGGTTGCCGTTGCGGCGCGTTACTCATCCCTACTCCTCATCTGCGACATCCCGGCGGCCCTGGACTCCGTCCATCTAGGGCGCCGCCCCAACCGGCAGGATTGCGACCGGCGGGGAACCCTTCCACACCACGTGTTGCGGTGCCATCATACACGCTTTCGGCGGCCCCCGCAATTCGCGCGACCACAGAACAGGGCCTGAAGGCCCGTTTCATTATACCCGGTCCATCGCGGAGGATGCTATAATGGCACCGTGCGCGGCAGCGTACCGGGCCGGCGCACAGGAGGTAGCGCAGATGGGCTATGTAGAGAACACCGTCCTGGTTGGGCGCCCGCGCCCGGCCGTGTTCGACGCGGCCACCACGGCGCGGTACTGGCCGCAATGGCACCCGGCCACACGGGGCGTCGAGGGCGCCATTAACCACCCGGTGCAACTCGGCGAAGCGATCACCGAGTATGTGAATATCGCCGGGCGCGAGGGCGTGGCCCACTGGACCTGCGTCGAGTATCAGCGCCCCGATCGGCTGGTGTTGGACGCGACCGGCGAGGGCGGCACCACCGCCCGCATCACCTATACCTTCGCCGGCCAGGACGGCGGCACCGCCTTCACGCGGGCCAGGACCTATGATTTTGCGGGGCTACCCGCCGGCAGCTCCCAGGCGGCGGCGCTGGACCAGGTGATGCAGACGCAATCGCAGGTCGCCCTGGACAACCTGAAGGCGCTCATCGAAGCCGAAGTCCCGGCGCCGGACGCCGGATAGAGGACCACCATGCCAGGACAGAACTTTGACCGGGCCGCCGGGATCTACGACGCGACCCGCGGCTGGCCGCCGGGCGTCGCCGCCGAGATCGGCGCGGGCTTGTACCAGGCCCTGGCGCCCTTCGCCCAGCCGGGGCAGCGGCTGCGGGTGATCGAGGCGGGCGCGGGCACCGGGCGCGTGCTGCTGCCCCTGGCCGAGGCGGGCGCCTGGACGGTGGGCGTGGACATCTCGGCGGGCATGCTGGGCGTGCTGCGCGAGAAAGCGGCGGCGCCCAATCTGCGTGACGCCGTGCGCGTGGTCCGCGGGGACGCCTCCCGGTTGCCCTTCGCCGCGGGCTCGTTCGACGCGGGCCTGGTGGTGCACGTGCTCCACCTGGTGGATGCCTGGCCCCCGGTGCTGGCCGAAATCGAGCGCATCGTGCGCCCCGGCGGCGCGCTGGCCTTCGGGCGGGACGAGCACGACGACCAGGGCGAGACCTGGCTGGACACGCGATGGACGGCCCGCCTCGCGGAGGCCGGTTGGGCGCCGCAGGAGCGCAGCCGCTCCGCCATCACCACCGACGCCGCCGACCTGCTCGCCGCCGCCGGCTATACCCGGCGCGAGATGGTCCTGGCAACCTGGACCACCGAGCGCACGCCCGAAGCCTATCTACGCACCCTCCGCGACCGCTATTTCTCGTCCACCTGGAATGTGCCGGACCCGGTGATGGAGCCCGCCGTGGCCCGGCTCACCGAGGATATTCTGGATCATTTCGGCCGCCTCGACATCCCCCTCCCCCGGCAAAACCAGTTCCGCCTGATCCTTCTGCACCGGCCCGGCTAGGCGGTTCCCCTCATCCCCGGCTGGCACATCAATTGCTTCAATACATCCGCATGTGGCCGGGCACCCTGACCAGCGCCCGCCCACAGGGTTTCCGCCGTTGGCGGAACCAATTGAGCGAACGTTAGCCATAACCCGCGTTTGTCCGGTATCGGGCAACAAACAAAGGAGGTCAAGGATGACTAGCTGGCAACGTGGAAAAGAAAACGAGCAAGAAGGCCGGCGCGAAGAGCGCCAGGGCGCCAATCGCGGCGATCTCGGTGAGCAGCTTCGCGGCGGGGCCAAGGATCTCGGTGGCAAGATCGAGCAAGGCCTCGACAACGTCGAGGATACGCTGGCGGGCCGCCAGGATGATCTGCAAGGCAACGATCGCAACGTCACCCGTGAAGCCCAGACCTGGGTGGACCATCGCGGCCAGGATCTGGAGAACGCCGCAAATCGCGGGGAAGAGTTGATGCACGACCACACCGACGAGACGGGTCGTCCGCTCTAGCGCCTGGCGGAGACGGCTGCCGCCGTTTCTCCAGCATTCACGAAGCCCCTACCACCCGGTAGGGGCCTCGTTGCTTTCACTCGTCGGGCACCAGGGAGCGAATAACGTCCAGGTCGATGACCGGCATCCAGCCGTAGACGCGGGTGCGAGCGTACTCCTTGAACCCGTAGCGCACGACCACCCGGCGCGACATCGGTTCGGCGTCGATAGCCGCGATCTGATAGCCTCGCGCTCGCGCGTCTTCGAGACGGCGGCGCAGCAGGGTCGAGTAGATGCGCCGCCCGCGATACTCCGGCAGCGTGGCCGCTCCGCCCAGGTAGGCGATGCCCCCGCGCAGTTGCAACACCGCCTCGGCCACGGGCGTGCCGTCGAGCCGGGCGAGATAGGAGATCTCTTCTTCGCGCATTTTTGGAT
>CBJNAR010000614.1:0-3495 GCA_966434075.1 uncultured bacterium | reverse complement strand
GCCCATTGCGGGGGCGAGTGCAAACTCGCCCCTTTTCTATGCCTGGTGCGCGAGGCTGCCTACCGCTTCCAATCGTCCTTGTCACTCTGAGCGCAGCGAAGAGTCTCGTCTCGTACTGCTGCCTACCGCTTCCAGTCGTCCTTGTCACTCTGAGCGCAGCGAAGAGTCTCGTCGCCGCACCTTCCCGCTCGAAGACGAGATTCTTCGCTGCGCTCAGAATGACAATACTGGTGGGACACTCTATTCAGAAGGACAACGGAGGCTCGAAGCGGTACTGCGGCGGATCTAACCCGCCAGGGGCCGGAGGCTATCCTCGGCATGGTCCGGGCGCAGGACGCCGATGTAGGGCAGGTTGCGGTACTTTTCCTGGTAGTCGAGGCCGTAGCCGACCACGAAGCGGTCGGGGATGCGGAAGCCCACGTAGGTCAGCGGGATGTCGATCAGACGGACGCTCTGCCGGTCGAGCAGGGCGCAGACTTCGAGCGAGGCCGGTTGCCGGGCGCGCAACATGCGCAGCAGGAAGGCCACCGGCAGCCCGGTGTCGATCACGTCTTCGACCAGGATCACGGGCCGCCCGGTGATCGGCGTGGTCAGGTCGTAGAGGACGGCGACTGCCGCCCGGCTGCCCCGCGCGTGCGGGCCGTAGCGGCTGATGGCGAGGAAGTCCATTTCCACCGGCAGGTCGATGGCGCGCACCAGGTCGGCCATGAAGAAGGTCACGCCCTTGATCACGCCGACCAGCACCGGCGCCGGGCCATCCGCGTAGCGGGCGGTGATCTCCGCGCCGAGCGCGCGCACTCGCGCCTGCAACGTGGCTTCGTCGATCAGCACTTCGGCGATGGCGGCGTCCAGCCCGCGGGCGCCGGGAACAGCTAGGCCGCCGCGCACTTGTCAGATCCCGTAGCCGGGGGTTCGAGGGCGGCGGTGGGCAGTCCGAAGCCGGCCAGCAGGCGCTGGAAGTCGCGGCGATAGAGCAGCTTGATCTGGATGTGCGGGTAAAGCTGGCGCAGGAGGCGCAGCTTGCGGTTCTTGCGCCGCACCAGGCTCTGCTTCATCACCGTCAGTTCGATGTACAGATCGTACTCCGGCAGATAGAAGTCGGGGCGGAACTGGCGGGTCACGTGCCCGTCGTGCCACTCCAGCGGAAACTCGTCGGGTTCGTAGCGCCACTCGATCTGGTAAAATTCGAGCAGTTGGGCGAATTCGACCTCGGCGCGGTGGGCGAAGCGCACACCGGCGACGGTGTAGGGGTCGGGGGACGGAGATGCGGCGTCCGCGGGGCCGGTGGGGACCGGGACGCCCGGAAGGTGCGGGGCCGGCTCCTGGGGGGCCGGCGCGGCGGGATTCGCTTGTTGATCCATAAGTACCCTGCGTGTGACGCTTCGCGGCGCGAGCCCACGTCACGGGGCGCCACGACTCTACATAACGCAATCTTATTATAACACGGACGCCGCTGCGATACAAGAGCCGGCACTACTGTTGTGGCAAGCAGATCATGTACCATAGCGCAACAAGCGCGCGGCCCGCGCCACGGCTGCCGGAATAGCGGTGTAGGGGCCGGTTTCAAACCGGCCCGCGCCACGGCTGCCGGAATAGCGGTGTAGGGGCCGGTTTCAAACCGGCCGGCGCCACGGCTGCCGGAATAGCGGTGTAGGGGCCGGTTTCAAACCGGCCCGTGGCGGGCACCATCTGTAACCGGGAACCGCTCAAACAGGGCGGCGGGACAATGGCCCACTTCTTGATCAGTCCTGGGCGACCCGGCCACCCGCCATGAGCGGTCGGGGCAGCGGGGCAGGATCGAACTCTGGGGATAGCGAAGGAACTGCGGCATCGGCATGCAACCACTGGTCATCGGCATCGCGGGGGGCAGCGGATCGGGCAAAACCACCGTGACCAACGCGATCATCGCCGCGGTCGGCGCCGAGCAGGTGGCGCTGCTGCAACAGGACTCCTATTACCGCGACTTCGGCGCGCTCTCGCCGGAGCAGCGGCTGGCGATCAACTGGGACCACCCCGACGCGCTGGAAGACGAACTGCTGATCGCCCATGTCGCGGCCCTCAAGGCGGGGCAGCCGGTGGCGGTGCCCTGCTACGATTTCCGCGACTACCGGCGCCTGGCCGCCACGGTGCCGGTGGCGCCCCGCCCGGTGATTATCGTCGAAGGCATCCTCGTGCTGGTCGAAAAGGAACTGCGCGACCTGATGGACATCAAGGTCTTCGTCGATATCGACGCCGACGTGCGCTTCGTGCGCCGCCTGGAGCGCGACATCACCGAGCGCGGGCGGTCGGTCGAGTCGGTGATCGCGCAGTACATGAGCACGGTGCGGCCCATGCACCTGGAGTTTGTCGAGCCGAGCAAGCGGTACGCCGATGTGATCGTGCCGCGGGGCGGGCATAACCGCGTGGCAATTAGTATGCTGGTCGCCAGGGTCCAGGCCGCCCTGCACGACGGAGATGGATAATCATGCACATCTGGATCGGGTTCTTATCGAGCTTTCTCGCCAGCGCCGTAGAGGTGGTCGAGGCGGTGACACTGGTGCTGGCCGCGGGGGTCACGCGCGGCTGGCGCAGCACCTGGATCGGCGTGGTGTGCGCCGCGCTGGCGCTGGCGGTGCTGGTGGTGGTGTTCGGGCCGGCGCTGGAGGGCCTCATCCCGCTCGACGTGCTGCGCATCGTCATCGGCACGCTGCTGCTGATCTTCGGGCTACAGTGGCTGCGCAAGGCCATCATGCGCTACACCGGCCTGAAGGAGCTGCACGACGAGTCGCGCATCTACCAGCGCGAGGTGGCCGAACTGCAAGCCGCGCCGGGCGCGCAGGCGGGCATGGACTGGACGGCGTTTACCGTGGCCTTCAAGGGCGTGCTGCTCGAAGGGCTGGAAGTGGTCTTCATCGTCATCACCTTCGGCCTCAGCGCCGGGGATGTCATGCCGCCGCTGTTCGGCGCGGTGGCCGCCGCCGTGGTCGTAGTCGCCGTGGCCGCCGTCATCCACCAGCCGCTGAGCCGGGTGCCGGAGAACACGCTCAAGTTCGTGGTCGGGATCATGTTGTCGGCCTTCGGCACCTTCTGGGCCGGGGAGGGCATCGGCCTGGAGTGGCCGGGCGCCGACCTGGCGATCCTGGGCCTGCTGGTGTTCTACGCGCTGGTGGCCGGGCTGATCATCCTGGCTTTGCGCGGCCAGGCCCCGGCGCGCGGGGAGGCGGTGCGCGAGCTATGAAGTACATCCGCGGCTTCTTCGCCTTCTGGTACGATTTCATCGTCGGCGACGCCTGGGAGGTGGCGGGGGGGGTGGTGATCAGCCTGGTGGTGCTGGGGCTGGCGCTGCGCTATGCCGATAGCCCCGCGCTCGACCTGGCCGCCGCGTTCCTGCTGCCGCTGGCGATCGTCGCGCTGCTGGCCTATAGCCTCTGGCGCGTGCGCGGCACGGGCGGGCACTAGCAGCGGCATGGCCCTGCGCGACTGGCTGACCATCGACGACTGGCTGCGCCCGGCTAT
>CBJNAR010000613.1:0-3497 GCA_966434075.1 uncultured bacterium | reverse complement strand
GTGGTGCCGCCCGCCCCCGCCGCCCGCGTGGCCGAGGAACCCGCCACCTACGAGACGCCCGCGGCCCCGGCACCCGCCGCGCCTGCGGCACCGGGCTGGGCCTTCAGCATCCCCAACGACCTCACGGCAGAAGAAGAGGTCGAACTGAACGATTTCCTGCAATATCTAAAATTCAAGCGCCAGAACCGCAGTTAATCGGGCCGCGTCGTCGTTCATACCAATATGACGACTCAGCCCCCGCCCCCTGGAGAAGCCGCCCCCATCGACCGGGCAGCGGTCCTCGCGGCGGCCACCGACCTCTTGCAGCGTGCGGGCGTGACCGGCCCGCCCACCCCCATCCCGACGCTGCTGGCCGCCTGCGAACTGGCCGGCGAGCAGTTTGCCTTCACCGACCCCTATAGCGATCAGGGCCTGCCCGTGCCGTTGCGTCAGGCGCGCGCCGACCTGCGCCCGCTGGTGCGCGGCATGGTCGATGTCGGCGGCAAGGTGATCTATACCCACCGCAACCTGGGCGCCGGGCAGCGCCGCTTCGTCACCCTGCACGAACTGGGGCATTACGTGTTGCCCTGGCACAACAGCCTGCTGCAATATTGCTCGGAGTCCGACCTGAGTCCGGCGGCGCGACAGACCTGGGAGCGCGAAGCGAACCTGTTCGCCGGGGCCTGCCTGTTCCAGGGCAGCCGCTTCACCGAGGAGGCGGCGCGGACTTCCTTCGGCTGGCCGGCGGTGCGCCGGTTGGCCGCGCGCTACGAGGCGTCGCTGGAGGCCGCCGCGCGCCAGTACACGCTCAGCCGGTCGGGGCCGTGTATGCTGCTGGTGGCCGGGCTGCGCCCCGACATCGCCGACCGGCAGGAGGCCACCAGCGGCGAACCGCTCTTGCTCGTGCGCTACGCCGCTGTCTCGCCCGCGTGGCGGCGGCGCTACGGCGCGGCCGGTGTGCCCGCGCCGGGCACGGCGCTGCCCTGGGCGCACCCGGCGACCAGCGTCATGCTGTCGCCTAGCCGGGCCGTGCTGGCGATGCCGGTGGATGGGCCGCTGGGCGGCGACCCGGCCTGGCCGCTGCGCGCCGAGCTATTGTCGAACGGTTATGAGGTGTTGATGCTGGCGATGCCGGGCGCTAGCCCGGCCTATTTCTCGAAGGGGGCCGGGTAGGCGAGGGGTTCCGCGGGGGCGGGCGCCGTTTTGGGCGGCGCGAACGGCGCCGGGTAGTCGAGCGTGGCCGGTTCGGCGGGGGCCTCGGCGGCGTCGGGCGGGGTGTAGGCCACCGGCAGTTGGGGCGGCGTGGCGGGGCGCGGGGCCGACCGACCGGCGCCGTCGATACTCACGCTGCTCTTGATCGTGTCGCCGACCTGCAGCGTCTCCTGCCACACGCTCATGGCCTCGCTGCTGATGCCGCGGATCTCGCGCACCCAGCCGCCGACGGTGCGCGCGGCTTCGGGCAGCTTCTCCGGCCCCAGGAAAATCAGCGCCACTACCAGGATGATCACCATCTCGGGCACGCCGACGCCGAACACTTCAAATCCCATGGCAAATCTCGCGGGCGCCGGGCGCCCTCTCCCCTAGCTGACGGCCGCGCGAATCCAGGCCAGGTAATCGGCGTTGACGCCCGCCGTGGGCAGCCGCAAAATGCAGGGCACCTCGTAGCTGTGGCGGCGGCGGATCTCGGCCTCGGCGGCGGGGGCCTGGGCCGCCGTGGTCTTCGCCAGCAGTACCACCTCGGCTTCGTCCACCACGCGCCCTTCCCAGGTAAATACGGAGCGAATCGGGTGCAGGTTGGCGCAGGCGATCAGCCGCGCCTCGACCAGCGCCCGCCCGAGGCCCAACGCCTCGTCCTCGCTGCCGCAGGGCACATAGAGTAACACCAGGTTATCGTTGCTCGGTTCCGTGTCCATAGTATCTATTATAGCCGAAGGATGGCGCCATTGCCTAGCAGCGGCCACAGCAGAGGGCGCGACGGGAAGCATCACTGTCATAGCGCAAGCGCGCCGCGACGCGCGGAAATCCGGCCTGATGCACCAGACTCACCACCGCATCCCGCAAGATGCGCATCACCGCCGGTGCACGATTGCCAGAGCGAAGCCTCCCCAGGCGCGCTCCTTTCCCGTCTCTTTCCCGAGAACGTGTTGCTCCACAAGTGAGAGTCCGCAAGGCTGGAGGAGTTCGGCCAGGCGCTCACTTGTCGGTGGCCGGCTTTCGACCCCAAATTTCAGTGGTTCGCCGACAGCTCTGGTGCTCCTTCTCGCGAAACGCCAATACAGCTCCTGCGAGGAGAGGGCCTCACTGGTGAAGTAGTCGAACGCAACCATACTGCCCGCGGCGCAGCTTCCGATCTTCCGCAGCGTGTCCTCGACCGCTTCCCGGTCCAGATACATCACCACGCCCTCCCAAAGGAAGAGCGCCGGTTGGCTGGGATCGAACCCGGCACCCACGAGTCGCGCGAACCAGTCTTCCTTCTCGAAGTTGGCCGGGACAAACGTGACCCTGGTCGCGTCGATGGCGGTCTTCGCGAGCATCCGGCGCTTGATCGCCTGGGTCCTGGGGGTATCGACCTCGAAGGATCGGACCCGCACGTCCTTGGGCAGCCGCAACGCGCGGGTGTCGAAGCCTGCGCCAAGGATGACAAGCTGTGTCATGTTGGGCAGGTAGCGATCTACCGCCGCGTCGAAAAACGCCATGCGCGCGGCGGCCTCGTACTGTCGCGGAATGTCCCCCTCGAAAGGATACCGGAATGCCCTGGGCACGTAGCCTGTCAGCCGGTGAGCAAGCATCCCAGCGACGGATATCAAACGCACGGCCAGGGGAGAGATGCTCGGCAGTAGCATCAGCAGTTGGGACGATGGTTTATCTTCCCTGGTCCCGAACTGATGCATCGTCCAGCGGCCCATCAGCGGCGCTTGCGCGGTTACCGAGACCCCCGACCTGCGCCCAGTGAGGGCAGTCTTGCCGGCCCAGATCAGATAGCCGAGCAACGTGACCGGGAACAGAAGGATGTTGATCGCGTAGTAGACCAGCACCGCCCGGCGATCGTGCGCCGAGACTGCCTTGTGTTCAACTCTCTTCATCGCCTTTACCCCATTCACAGATAGCGCCTGAGTGTGTGTGCAAGCACCCCGCTCAGACCAGGCAAGGTCTCCTACATCCATAATACCATGTTGTCAGCGGTCCGGGTGCGAACCGCATCCGCGAAGGTATTAGCCCTGCTCTGCCCCCTTCCGCCGCGGGAAGGGGGCAAGGCGACTCCCCTCTCCGCGGCGGAGAGAGGCCGGGGGTGAGGTTAGCCGGCGAGACTCAGCGGGCCGGGGTCTGGCAGTTCGGGAAGAACGTGTTCGCCAGGATCTTGGCCGCCTGGCCGCGCGTTACCGGGTTGGCGGACAGGAAATAGGGCCGGTTGCCGGGGGGCACGCACGGCCCGGCGGGCGGCGCGCCGCAGGTGTAGCCGCTGATGATGTCGCGGGCCGCCATCTGCTCGATGGGGCCGTAGAACGGGTGGCCCGGCG
>CBJNAR010000612.1:0-3497 GCA_966434075.1 uncultured bacterium | reverse complement strand
GGCCGGTGGCCCTGCACGCGGCGTCGCGGTCCTGGACGTGGGGGCCGCAGCCGCTCGACGTGCGCAACGAACCGTATGCCGAGGGGCCGGGCGGCCAGCGCCAGGTGCAGTACTGGGACAAGGCGCGCATGGAGATCAACAATCCCGCCGGCAACCCCAACGATCCCTGGTACGTGACCAACGGCTTGCTGGTGGTCGAACTGGTCTCCGGGCGGATGCAGGTGGGCAACAACAGCTACCAGAACCTGGCGCCGAGCCAGGAGGTGGTGGCAGGCGACGCGCGCAAGGTGAATCCTGACGCGCCGTCCTACGCGGCCTGGCGCAGCGTGACCTCGATTGGCAACGAGGCGCGCTTCCCCGACCGCACCGGCCAGCCGATCAACGGCTACATGGACTACCGGGGCGTGGTCAACCGCAGCGATACGCTCAACGGCTACAATGTGCGCTATGCCCGCTATATTCCGCAGACGCAGCACAACATCGCCGACCGCTTCTGGACCTACCTGCAGCAGTCGGGGCCTATCTACGTGGACGGCGTGCTGACCAGCGGGCCGCTCTACGATTGGGTCTACCTCACGGGTTATCCGATCAGTGAGGCGTACTGGGTCACGGCGCGCATCGGCGGCCAGCAGTACGCCGTGCTGGTACAACTCTTCCAGCGCCGGGTGCTGACTTATACGCCCGCCTTCGCGCCCCAATGGCAGGTGCAGATGGGCAACGTCGGCCAGCACTATCACACCTGGCGTTACGGCGGGTCGTGATCCCCGTCCCGTCATTCTGAGCGGAGCGCAGAATCTCCGTCTCGTAGGGGGTACACGATGAGACTCTGCGCTGTGCTCAGAGTGACAAGCACGAAACCCGTCATTCTGAGCGGAGCGCAGAATCTCCGTCTCGTAGGGGGTACACGACGAGACTCTTCGCTACGCTCAGAGTGACAAGGATGAGGCTGTGAACTACTTGAGTTGCTCAATGATGAGCGGCACTATCTCTCAATGGTGAGCCAAACGACATGCCAATTCGCAAACTCCTGATCGCCAACCGCGGCGAAATCGCGGTGCGCATCATCCGCACCTGCCGCAAGCTGGGCATCACCAGCGTGGCGATCTACTCCGACGCCGATGCCACCGCCCTGCACGTGCGCGAGGCCGACGAAGCCTACCGGGTGGGGGCGGCGCCCGCGGCGGACAGCTATCTCTGCATCCCGGCCATCCTCGACGCGGCGCGGCGCGCCCAGGCGGACGCCGTCCACCCCGGCTACGGCTTTCTCTCCGAGCGCGCGCCGTTCGCTGAGGCGGTGGACGAGGCGGGGCTGATCTGGGTCGGCCCGCGCCCGCAGGCCATCCGCATGATGGGCGACAAAATCGCCGCCAAGCGGATCATGGACGCCGCCGGGGTGCCGACGGTTCCGGGCTACTACGGCACCGAGCGCGGCACCCCCGATGCGCGGCGCTTGCAGGCCGAGGCCGAGCGCATCAGCTTCCCGGTGCTGATCAAGGCGTCGGCAGGCGGCGGCGGCAAGGGTATGCGCGTGGTCGAGCGCGCGGACGACTTCGTGCCTGCCGTCGAGGGTGCCTCGCGCGAGGCCCAGGCGGCCTTCGGCGACCCGACAGTGTTCCTCGAAAAGTACCTGCTGCATCCGCGCCATATCGAGTTCCAGATCATCGGCGACGCGACGGGCCGGGTGGTCCACCTGGGCGAGCGGGAATGCTCGATCCAGCGGCGCCACCAGAAGGTGCTCGAAGAAGCGCCGTCGCCCGCGCCGCAACTGGACGCCGCGCGCCGGGCCGCGATGGGCCGGGCGGCGGTGCGCGCCGGCGAGGCGGTGGGCTATACCAACGCGGGCACCGTGGAGTTTATCCTGGACTCGGAGGGCAACTATTATTTCCTGGAAATGAACACACGCCTGCAGGTGGAGCACCCGATCACCGAGGAGACGATCCATGTGCCGATGAAGCCGGACGCGATACCGGCGCCGCTGGATCTGGTCGAGTTGCAACTGCGGGTGGCGCAGGGCGAACCGCTGCCTTTCCCCCAGCAGGCGGTCGAGCGCCACGGCCACGCTATCGAGGTGCGCGTGTACGCCGAGGATCCGCTGAAGGGCTTCCTGCCGTCTATCGGGAGACTGCGCGCGTTCCAGACGCCCACCGGGCCGGGGGTGCGCAACGACGTGGGAGTGGAAGCAGGGGATCAGGTCAGCATCTACTACGACCCGATGCTGGCGAAGCTGATCGCGTTCGGCCCGGACAGGGCCACGGCGATCCGCCGCCTGAGCGCGGCCCTCGCGGCCTACGAGGTGGCCGGGGTGACGACGAACCTGGGCTTTCTGTTCTGGCTGGCGCAGCATCCCGCCTTCCGCGAAGGCGCGACCGATACCGGCTTTCTCGACCGCTATTTCGACCCCGCCGCGCTGTCCAGTGCGCCGCCCCCGCCCGAAACGGTCCTGGCGGCGGGCGCGTATGATCTGGTATACAGCCACGCGCCCCAACCGGTGGCCAGCCCCTGGACGGCAGGTCCCTGGCGGCAGGCCGGGCAAGATGTGGTCTTCCGCTACGGCACCCTGGTACCAGGTGGAGCGGCGGCCGGCCGCGAGGCCGCGCACCGCGTGACCGCAACCTTCTCCCGCGGGGATGCGCCCGGCACCTGGCGCGCGACCGCGGCGGGCTGGAGCGGCCTGGTGCGGATCGTGCCGAATGCCGCCGGCGGCATCCAGCTGCGATGGCTGGACGGCGAGGGGCCGGTCGATCTGCCTGTGCAGGTGGCGGCGCCGGCGCCCGACCGGCTGGTCGTCATCTGGGACGCCCGGATCTACGCGCTGTTGCGGCTGCCGCCCTTGAGCACAGACACGCTCGGCGTCGCTGCCCACCTGGGCGAAGACAAACTGGAGGCGCCGATGCCGGGCAAGATCATCCAGGTCCTGGCCGGGGAAGGGGACGCGGTTGGCGAGGGGCAGCGCCTGGTGGTGATGGAGGCGATGAAGATGGAGTTCACGATCAAGGCGCCGCATGCCGGGTGGGTCACGCGACTGCCGGTGCGCGTGGGCCAACTGGTCGAGGCCGGCGCGATCCTGGCTGAGGTGGTGGAGTAGAGACCATGGCAAATACCCCCCTGCAAAACCTGCCCGCCGCCGTGACCGTGGTCGAAGTGGGGCCGCGCGACGGGCTGCAAAACGAGAAGGCCTCTGTGCCCACCGAGGCGAAAATCGCCTTCATCAATCTGCTCTCGGCCAGCGGGCTGCCGGTGATCGAGGCGACCTCGTTCGTCAGCCCGCGCGCCGTGCCGCAACTGGCCGACGCCGGGGAGGTCTTCGCAGCGATAGACAAAACGCCCGGCGTGCGGTATCCTGTGCTGGTGCCGAACACGCGGGGCATGGAGCGGGCGCTGGCCGCCGGGGTGCGCGAGGGAGCCGTCTTCACGGCGGCCTCGGAGAGCTTCACCCGGCACAACATCAACGCCACCATCGCCGAGTCGCTGGCGAACTTCGCCGCCGTGATCGCGCT
>CBJNAR010000611.1:0-3501 GCA_966434075.1 uncultured bacterium | reverse complement strand
AACTGCGTCCAGGGAAAGTTATGGAACGGGATGGGTCCGGCCAGCAGGATAAAGCCGATGGAGAGCACGCTGACCAAGACCAGCAGCCCGGCCAGCAAACGCCATTCCCGGCGAACCCGGCCCACCTGCCACCCCAACCGCCGCGGCCACCAGAGGGCGGGCAGCAGGCCGATCACCAGGTAGTAGACGCTGAACAGGGCCGAGCCCATCTCGCGGTCGTCCGGCTGGATCCAGCGATTCAGGATCTCGAAGATCGGTTGCCCCGTAAAGGACAACACCAGCGCCACGAGGCAAGCGCCGGTCAGGATGGCGAGATAGACCGGCCACCGCGCCGGCGACGCGCCGGGCGTATCGGTACGCGGCGGATACGATAGTATGGAGGTGTCCTTCATCGGCGGCATCCCCTATCGACAAGCCGCGCGGCGCACAGCGCGGTAGACCTCAGCGATTTCCCGGCTCAGCGCCATCAAGTTTTGTGGAGATCACGATCCGGCCAGGTGTCCGGGGCACCGTGAGTTGAATTGCGTAAGCCCCTGGTTCGAGCGCTAACCCCTGCGGATGGACGGTCCCGCGCCCCATTGCGTTGAAGTCGGAGCGAAACTTCATGAAGGTGTTGCGATAGCCGCTCGGCCCCACCAGCGTTATCTCGACCGGGCCTGCTTGAATATCCTGCAAGAGAATATAAAAACCGGCGGTCGCAGGTTGATCGAGGGTAAACTGATACACACTGGCCTCTGTATACCCCGTCGCCTCCAGGGAAAGCGTAGCGACTTCTCTGTAACCTGCCGGCAGCCCCAGCGGATTGGTCCGGGTCAGATACCAGTTCAACGCGACCGAGGCGCCGGCAACGACCACGCCCGCCACCACCAGGATGCGCAACGCGCGCAACGCCTGCCGGTCAACAACCGCATCGGACGCGGCGCGATAATGCGCGATCAGGCGCCGGGCTCCCGCGATCCCGCCCAGCCGGGCGACGTAAAAGCGCCAACCAGCCGCATAGAGAAGCAGCGCCACGCCCGTCACGAGCAGCGGCGGAGCGCCCGAATAGTTGAGGAAATTCGTGGAATCATCGCCCGGTCGCCCACCCCCGAGATAAAGCAGCGGGATGACGATCCAGGCCAGCAGCGTGTTGAGCACCGCCAGAGAGCTGATCAGCTTCAGCGAGTCGAGGACGATGTTCGCTTGGCGGGGCGTAAAATAGACGAAGGCGGCCCAGACCAGCAACGGAAACGACACGCCGGCAACAGCCACCAAACACTGCTGGAGAATCGAGAAGTTGCCCTCGATTCCCACATGCGCGGTCAGATTTAGGAAGTTCGTGTTAAATGCCGTGATGGTTCCGCCGAACGCGAGCCCGACCAGCGCGTGACCACTCTCGTGCAGGACGGTATAGACGACGAGCACAAACAGGGCGATCAAAAATTCGATCCCGGCAGCCAGCACCGTTTGATAGCGGACGGCTACCTTTTGCGGAGGAAGCGCCTCGATCTGCATGGAGTCCCTCCGGGATGTACCCGGCGCCGCCGGAACCCGATCTGCCGCCAGGCCCTACATCATCGCCCTACCCATGCCGGATGCGGCAGACGCTAGAGCGGTCCGGCTATTAGCGTACTGCGCACAGGTCAACATCAGGGGGTATTGTGGTGACAATTTTGTGAATTGGCACATCGCCGGCGGGGCATCCGGCAAGAGCGGCACGCCGCACGGCGGGAGCAGGGGATCGATTGAGCAGGCCACGCGCGACACCGGCTCCCGCCAGGCCGTCGCGCGTGCCCGGTTCATATGCAAGACGAGATAGCGATCCCGGCTGTGACAGAAAGCGGTCAACGCACCGGCGGACCGCGGGCGGAGGGTAGCGTATCGCCGGACCAGAGCGGGAAGCGGCGGAAGACGCGCCGGTAGGCGCCGGGGATCGGCTCGGTACAGGCGGCGGTATCGCCCAGTTGGTCGTCGGGTTCGTGGAAGACGGCACAGCGGATCCCGGCCCGGCCAATGTGGCCGAGGGCCGCGCGCAGATGGTGCGCGGTGGGAACGCTGAGGACTACCAGGTGGCAGGGGTCGGCGGGCTGATCGAAGCGGTGGCCTGCCTCGACGCACGCATGGCCCACCTGGACGATCTGATCGGCGAGCGGAATGTCCGCGCGGACCAGGACGTAGATGTAGCGAGGGGCAATCTACGTATCAGCCACGGGAAAGGTCCTCGGGCTGCGACGTAGCGGGCAACGCCTCGGGCACGGTGTAGGCGTCCCAGGGGAAGCCCGCCGCGAAATCCTCCGGACGGCAGGCATAAGGACTCGCCTGGGGCAGCAGCGCGCGCAGACTCTGCAACATCCCCGGCGTCACCGTCCCGGCGAAGGGCGCGAGCAACGCCGGCTCGTCGCCCGGCCAGGCGATGCTGCCGAGCGCCCGGAACAGCGCCCACCCGGTAAAGGCGCCGTTCTCCAGCTTCCGCGCATTTGTGATCGGGGTAAAACCCCGGCGCCAATCCTTGCCCAGCAGGGCCAGGTACAGAAGATGGTGCGCGGCCGTAAGCTCGTGCTTGCGGTCGGAGGTCAGCAGCAGCCACCACTGCCGGCGCAGGGCGGTATACGATTCAGGATCAGGGAAAAACCGGGCCGTGACGGCCCGCGGTAACGTATTCATCAGTTGTATCTCCATATCGTTGAGGGTCAATGACGACAACAGCAGCAGGCGGGCGCCTGCCGGGGAGATACAACCGGGGGACCTCTAGTTTGTTGGCGTAGTACCTACCACATGAGAAACTCCTTGCCGGTGCGCCATGCGAGAATCGAACTCGCTGCAGGCGGGTTTAGAGTCCGCCACTCATCCAACGAGTATATGGCGCGCGATAAGCCTATTCTACTCAGGAGTATCCTCGCCGTCAATAGGCCGAAAGACTCATTCTCGCCTGTGCGGCGGGTTCGCTAGCTGGGAATCGTCGCGCGATCCTGCGGGGAACGCGCCGGGATGCCGGCCAGCCAGCGGCGGGTGGCGGCGGGCGACGGGAGGCGGATCATCCGCAGGTGGGCGTATTCGGCCTGCTTGGGGAGCGTCGTATACTCGATGCGCCGTCGCCGGTAGGTCTGGAGCGCCCAGACGAACAGCGAGTCGCGCGAGAAGAACGCGCCGCGCAACGACTCCCGGTTGCCGTTCCAGAGCTCGACACGGGTGACGACGCGCGCGGTGGTGCGGCGCACCAGGCGCCAGAGGATGAGGGAGAGCGGGTAGTCGAGCCAGACCAGCGTGTCGGCGCGGCTCCAGGCAATGTCGCGGACTTTGCTGTAGTTGCCGTCGACCACCCAGGCGTCGCCGGCCAGGGCGCGCTCCATGCGTTCGCGGAAGACATCAAGCGGCGCCTCGGTCCAGCCCGGATCCCAGTGCAGCGCATCCATCTCGACATGGGGCACGCCCAGTCGCCGGGCCAGGGTGGCGGCCAGGGTCGTCTTGCCCGACCCGGTCACGCCCAGCACCACGATGCGCCGGCCCGGCAGCAGCGGCGCT
>CBJNAR010000610.1:0-3505 GCA_966434075.1 uncultured bacterium | reverse complement strand
TGAACCTGCTGATTGCCGACGACGATCTGCAAACCTCGGTCACGGCGGGCCTCCATTACGATCCGCGCACCCGCCATTTACAGCCCGGCATAGGGGTCGCCCAAGGCCAGGTGACGCTTACGGGTAGCGTGGCCGATGCCGGCAGCCGGGCCGCCGTGGAAGCCGTCGCAGGGGCTGTGCACGGCGTGCGGGACGTGGTGAATCGCGTGCGGGTAGGGCTGTGACCACCGTTGCGAACCGGTTCAGCCGGTCCGCGGCGCTCGGGCATGGCCATAGGGCGCGGGGGGGCAACGCAGCTATGGGCGCGGGTAGTTGCAAACGATACAGGACTCGGCCATGGATCCAGTTTTTCTCACCAGCGGACTGCTTATCCTGAATATGGCTCCCTGGTGCTGGGGTGTCCACCGCAGCAGGGGGTGTGCGGTGGGCGGGGGTCAGGCGCAAGGTTGGGCCGGGATGGGGAGCCTGACGACGGCGAGGGTACGCGCTGGCGGCCGGGCATGGCCGAAACCTACGAAGATACTTCAGGCGCCGCCGGCGCGCGCCCTCTATCGCGGCCGGCTAGCGGGATGACCTGGTTGTTAGGGAGCCCCGCGCTGCCCGCAGGGTTCCCATTATGTTCGCGACCACGAACGGTGGTTGAATGATGACAGATTAAGAGACTGCTAAAGGAGCTAAAACGATGAGCAAGATAGCGATCCACGGTTTTGGCCGCATCGGCCGGCTAGCCGCCCGGCACGCGCTGCAAAGCGGCTTATTCACGCCGGTGGCGGTGTCCGACATCCAGGACCTATCCACCCTGGCGGCGCTGTTCAAGGCCGATACCAACTACGGGGTCTGGCCGGAACCGGTTCGAGGCCAGGATAACGCGCTGATCGTGGGCGACCGTAGAATACCGTACTTCCAGACGAACGAACGCCTGCCGGACTGGGGCGCGCTGGGCGTGGACGTGGTGATCGACTGCACCGGCCGCGCGACCAGGCGCGAGGGCGCGCAAACCCACCGGGACAACGGCGCGCACCGCGTGCTCGTCAGCGCGGTCAGCAAGAGCCGGCAAGACTGCGACGCGGTCATTCTGCCGGGCATCAACTTCGAGACGTTCGACCCGCGCCGGCACTTCATCGTGAGTATGGGCAGTTGCACGACCAACGCCCTGGCCCCGGTAGTCAAGGTGCTGCGCGAGAGTTTCGGCCTGGAGATGGGCTTCTTTTCCACCGTGCACGCCTATACCAACACGCAATCATTGACCGATCAACCGATGAAGAATCGCCGCGGCTCCTGGGCCGCCACCGAGAACATCATCCCCGCCACGTCGGGCGCGGACAAGGCTCTCAAGTTCATCTGGCCGGACCTGAACGTCACGGGGAAGGCGTACCGCGTGCCCGTGCGCACCGGCAGCATTGTCGAGTTGAACGCGATCCTGGGCCGGGAAGCCAGTGCGGCGGAGGTCAACGACGCCTTCCGCCGCGCCGCCGCGCAGGCACCTTTGCAGGGCATCATGGGCGTGCTGGAAGACGAATGGGCCTCCAGCCGCATCCTGGGTGAGCCGCACTCCTCGCTGGTCGACCTGCCGCTGACCCAGGTGCTGGGCGGGCGGCTGCTCACCGTTGCCGCCTGGTACGACAACGAAATGGGTTACGCAATCCGGCTCGCGGAGATGGCGCAGGCCATGGCGGGGTGAGCCGGTCTCCGCTGGTCAAGCCCGTTGCGAATCCGGGATACAGCAGGACGAAAGCCGATCGCGTAGGCGGCAGCGCCACCAGCTGGAGTGGGTGGCGCTGCCGGCTCCAGCTTTCGACTACCGTCGCACAAGGAGACAAACGCCATGAAAGACGAGATTCTCGTGCCACTGGACGGCTCCCCGCTCGCTGAGGCAATCCTACCCCACGCGGTGATGTTGCCCCGCACCACCGCGCGCAGCATCACGCTGCTGCGCGCGGTGGCTTCACCAATGAACGGCGGCGCAGCGGCGCTCTGGACGCCGACATACACGTGCCCGACCTGCAACCATGGGAGGCTGAGGTTGACTCGGCCACCAGGTATCTGTACCAGGTCGCGCGGCGCCTACGCGATCGGGGTGCCGCAGTGACCATACGAATGGCAACGAACGCCCCGGCCGCATCCATTTTGGACTATGCCACCCAGAGCCCGGACGTGCGGCTAATCGCCCTCGCGACGCATGGTCGTACCGGCTTTACCCGCTGGTGATTGGGGAGTGTGGCGGAAAAGGTCGTGCAGGGGACGGACCCCCCTGCTAGTGGTGCGCCCAGCCTTCCCCGACGCCGGCGCCGCGTGGGAGCCGGTCGTGCCGTACACAAAGATCCTGGTGCCGCTCGATGGATCTTCGCTGGCGGCGCAGGTGCTGGCTTATACCCGGAACCTCGCCGCCGCCACAGGCGCCGGCCTCTTACAGCCCCGGCCGTGCTTTCGCGATTAGCGGGACCGGCCCCAAAGCCGGGGCACGGCATAGCGGCGCCGCTCCGCCGCTCACCCCGCTTGAAAACGAAGCGGCCGGGCGAATCTTAACGCAACCTTAACACTCTCCCGCCCGCTATCTTTAAAGTGCCCCACTATAATCCAGCATAGAAGGACCCATTCCGACGGCAACGGACGCCGGCAGCGCTCTTGTGGTGGGCCGCGTTGCACCTGGAGCCGGACTATGGCGGGTCGCCGTAATCCGGGCCGGTGCCGCGCGCAGGTTTCCTCCATCTGGCGAGAGGAAGCCCGGCTGCCGGCGGGTCCTTTGCTGGGGTCACAGCTTGCCATCCCGCAGGAATGTACCCGGCGATTGACGACCTGCGAGAGAGTCCGGGCCGCGCACCAGTCCACCCGGCCCAAGCCCAGCTTTTGGCCGCGCCTATGGCGCGGTGCTATTGGAGGTTCTCACATGACCTACGTCCCGCCGCAACAATGGCCCGAGGAAGGAGTCTACCTGGACTCGGCGGTTGAACTCAACCTGGTCCAGGTGCGGGCGCGCCTGACGGCACTCCGAAAGCAACTCGAGTTTGACGACCCATTCCCGGATGGGCCCGCCGATCCGGCAAGCGGGGAGCACGCGGTGGTCTTCGCCGTCCAGGCTGCCAATGCGCACAAACTGGCGCAGGTGCGTGCGGCCCTGGCGCGCATCAACGACGGCACCTATGGCACCTGCGCAGACTGCACCCAGCCGATCGGTGGCGCCCGGCTCGCGGCCCGCCCCTTCGCCATCCGCTGTGTTGCTTGTCAGCAATTGGCGGACCGGCAAGCTAACCAGGGGGCTGGTTGGAGCCTCCCCCCTTCGCAATGGCTGGCGAATTAATTTCGCCCCCGGCGGGGGTAAATCGGAAGGCGGCCTGGTCGCTTCCGCCGCCGGGGGCGGCATTCGCGAGGTCGACCCGACGGGTGCTATAACGCTGATCCGCGAAGAGAGCGACATGCCTTACCTGCGTGCGCCGCTTTCTAAGAAGTTCTGGTCTGCGCCTGCGCGCGCTTACCGAGCGTGCGGAGCGGTTCGCCGTCATAGGCG
>CBJNAR010000609.1:0-3506 GCA_966434075.1 uncultured bacterium | reverse complement strand
ATGTCCGAGTTCTTCGACCCCGCGCTGCTGGGGGGCATGGAAGACGCCGAAGCCGCCGAGGAGGCCGAGGAGGCCCAGCGCCGGCGCCTGCTGCTGCTGGAAGTGCGCGCCCTGGCCGCGGCTGAGCAGCCCGGCGTGAGCTCCCGCCTGCGCCAGTTGGAGGCCGTGCGCCTGAGTCCCGCCGAGCAGGTGGACCTGCACCTGGCCGCCGGGCAGGCCGCCCTGGCTGTGGGCGACGCCGACGCCGCCCTGGCCGCCTTCGAGCAGGCGCTGGCAACCCTGCCCGCCGCTACCGGCGACGAGAGCGACGGCGCCCGCGCCCTGCCGGTGCACCTGGCGCTGGGCGAGGCGCTGCTGGCGCGCGGCCAGGCTACGCTCGCCGTCGAGCATTTCGCCCAGGTGCAGCAACTGGTGCAGGAAAGCGCCGCGCCCGACCCTGCCCTGCGCCGCGCCGCGGTGTTTGGGCTGGCCCGCGCCTACGCCGCCGCCGGGGAGGTGCCGCGCGCCCGCGCCGCCTTCCAGGAAGCCCTGACGCTGGCGGGCGAGAGCGCCACGCTGGAGTTGCTGGTCGGGCAACTGCTGGGGCTGAGCCGCCAGGCCGGCGCCGCCGGGCAGTGGGACGCCGCCACCCGCTACGGCGAGCAGGCGCTGTTGCTGGCCCAGACCGTCCAGACCCTGCGCGCCGTCGTGCAGACCCATCTCCACGCCGGGGCCCTGCTGCGCGCGCTCGGCGAGCGGGGCGCGCGTGACCTGATCGA
This sequence comes from uncultured bacterium, assembly GCA_966434075.1. Taxonomy (GTDB): domain Bacteria; phylum Chloroflexota; class Chloroflexia; order QHBQ01; family JAICKM01; genus JAICKM01. The sequence continues at coordinate 2,748 of CBJNAR010000609.1, read as the reverse complement.
GCAGGCCACGCGCCTGGCCCAGCAGAGCGGCACCGAAGCCGTCATCGCCGAGGTCGAAGCCGAGCTGGCCGCGCTGGAGATCGAAGCCGGCGACTTGCCCGCCGCCGAAGCCGCCCTGGCCCGCGCCACGCAGGCCGCCGACCGCGCCGCCGACCGGCGCATGCAGGCGCGCGTGCAGTTCCTGCGCGCCCGGCTCGACCAGGCCGCGGGCGACCTCGCCGCCGCCGAGACCGGCCTGCGCACCGTGCTCGACGGCCTCACCGAGCCGGGCGACCGCCCGCTGCGCGCCGACGCCGCCTTCCACCTGGCCCAGGTGCTCGTCGCCGGGGGCCGCCACGTCGCCGCCGCCCCCTACTACGAAGAAGCCTTCCGCGCCCGCACCGCCGCGGAGTAGTCCCCGCACGGCACGGCGCCCTCCACGGCAAAAAGGCCCCCGGTGGCGAGTACCACCGGGGGCCTGCTTGTGCCAGCTATTGGCGGTGTAGGGGCCGGTTTGAACCCGGCCCGGCTCCGCTATGCTCGCGCGGCTAGATGCGCGGCGCCTGCCACTGGATGATCTCGCGCGGCTCGATCAGCAGGGCCTGCTGGGCCGGGGCCGAGAGTTGGGCCAGCAACTGCCCGCTGGCCGCCTGCAAGGCCGGGTCGCCCGCGAAGCCCTGCTGGAAGGTGTCGCGCAGGATGCCCTCGATGGTCGCGGCGATTTGCAGGCCCAGCCGGAAGGGCAAGACCTGGTCGTTGATCTGCGGCACCATCGGGCGGGCGGCGCGGCTGTAGGTGTAGGCGAAGGTGCGCGCGTCGCCGTGCTCCAGGGCGGCGGCGTAGGTCTCCACGATGGCCCGCGCCGTGACCGGATCGACGCCGTGCGCGCCCACGCGCACCAGTTCCTGGGTATCGTACATGATGCGCATGACGAGCACTTCGGCCTGGTCGCGGATCAGGGCCGCGGCGCGCGCGCCCACGTCCGCGGGCACCGGGGTCTCCGCCGCTGCCTCGGTGGCGGCGGTGGGCTGCGCGCGCTCGGCGGCGGCGGCATCGCTGGCCGCCACACTCCCACTGCCCCCCGTCGTCGCCGCCGCGACCGCCGAGAGCGGGGTGCCGCTGCCGGGGGCGGTTGCGCTAGCCGCCCCGGCGCCGCTGCCGCCGGGCGGGGTGGCGGGCGGGCCGCTCGCCGGGGCGGGCGTCACCGCCGGGCGCGTCTCCACAAAGGCCTCCGGTCCCCCCTGGGGGTGGACCTCATGGGCCGGGACCGGCAGCGGCCCGCGCCCGGCGCCGGGCGGAGTGATCGTCTGATCCGCCAGCACGGCGGGGGCGGGGGTGCTGGTCGTGCTGCCGCCGGTTTCCGCCGTGGCGGTGTTGGTGCCGCCCGGCTGGGCCGGGCCGACGGCGGGCGCGGACCCCGGCGGGTGCGTGGGCGGGTTCTGCCCGGCGGGCGCCACGGCGAGCGGCCGGCTGGCCGCCTCCGGCGGTTGGGCCGCCGGGTTCTGGCTCACGGCGGGCACGGGCGCCTGCGCCACCGGCTGCGCCGCGTCCTTCGACTGCTCCGGTTGGTTCGACTGGTTGCCTTGATCGCTCATCCAATACCTCTCCTAACACACCGTAAGATCGTCATCCGTCGCGGCGCGATGAATCGCGCCCGCCGCCTCAATACCATCGTCATCCGTCGCGACGCGATGAATCGCGCCCGTCTCCCGCCACAGCGCGATTCATCGCGCCCGGCCCCTGACCTAATTATCCGAGAAACTGCCGCGCAGGGTCGCGGCGTTGCCGGTGGGCGCGGCTTGCGTCGAGCGCATCAGCGCCAGTTCGCGCGTGATAAAGTCGATCTCCAGCGCCAGCCGGGCCGCCGGGGCGGGCGCGGCCAGCAGCGCCTGCTTGGCGGGCAGCGGCACCTGCACCAGCGCCGCGATCAGCAGCGACAGCAGGCCCGCATCGTCGGGCAGCGGCAAGGGCAGCCGCAGACCCCAATCCTCGGCCTGGTTGCCCGTGGCCGCCACCAGTTCCCCCAGGTACTCGTTGAGCAGGGCGCCGGCCTGGGCCGCCGTGGCGGGGTCGGGCGCGGGCGCCGGCTCGTCCGGCCAGAGCCGCACACGGGCGCGCAGATACGGCTTGCCGTCCGGGTCGAACTCGCACACCTCGAAGCGCTCCAACCCCGCGGCCACCAGGAAGAAGCGCCCGCCGGGCAGCCGCTCCAGTTGCGTGATGCGCGCCAGCGTACCCACGCGATAGGGCACGGCGTCGCCGCCCACCTCGATGCCCCGCTCGATGCCCACTATGCCGAAGCGTTCGGCCCCGGCCAGGCAATCGGCGATCATCGTCTTATAGCGGTCCTCGAACACATGCAACTGCACGGCGAAGCCCGGAAACAGCACGCTGCCCAGCGGAAACAGCGGCAACTCGGCCAGTTCCATCCCCACCATCCTCCGGGGCCGGCCCTCGTACGGGCGGCCCGTCCTCTATAAAACGGCCCGCGCCCCGGATCTGTCATGGGCATTATAGCACGAGTGGTCAGTGGTCAGTGGTCAGTGGTCAGTGATTAGCCGTCAGCTATGTGCTACGCACCGCTACGCGATGCGCCTGCGGCACCGCGACGCGAACAGCCGTCAGGAGTCAGTACGCCGGGCGACCCGTGTCACTCTGAGCGCAGCGCAGAGTCTCGCCGCGTGCGCGGAGACGAGATTCTTCGCTGCGCTCAGAATGACAGGTGCTGGGGCCACCCGTCTCCTGACGGCTGTTCGCGTCGCGGTGCCG
>CBJNAR010000608.1:0-3508 GCA_966434075.1 uncultured bacterium | reverse complement strand
TATCGGCCGCCCCGCGCACCAGGATCGTGCCCTCGCGGGTGAAGCCGGCGCCCTCGTCCTGATCCACCTCCAACTGGCGCCAGAGGCCGCCCGCCGCTCGGTATTCCCAGCTAAGCGTGGCCGGCGGCGCAGGTGCCTCTTTAGCGGCAGGCACAACCGGGCCGGCGCAACTTACCGGGCGGCCGGCTTGTGCCTCCAGCGGCAGGAAAACCCGAAAACTCAGTTCCCGCGGAAACACCCGGCCCGCGATGGACGTCGCGCCGGCGTTAACCAGGGTCAGGCCCGACATGGCAGAGCCCGGCGGGTTCTGGGGTGCTGCCTGGCCCGCGGTGGACGAGTCGGCGGGACTGAGGAAGCCCAGATAGAGGGCGTTGCCGACCTGCGGCACCCATCCCAGCGGGCGATAAGGGGTGCCGGGTGTGTTATTGGCCGTGGTCACGACCGTAAACCCGGCGCCGTCGAGCACCTGCACATCGGTCAGCGGCACGCGGATCAGGTTCAGGCCCGCCGTGGTCTCGAAGATGATGGGATCGCCCCCGGCGGGCTGGGCGGCAATCGGGGTGCGTTCGGGCACCGTCAGGCTGTCGCCGCCAGGCGGGAGCCGCGCATCGGGGTCCGCCGTAAATTTGAGATAGGCCACCGCGGGCACGGCCTGCTCCAGTTCCAGGCCGAGTAGCTGCAAGAACTTCAGGTAGTTGCGCTCCGGCACCCGGTTCATCTCGTAGAACATCATCTCGGTGAGCCAGGCGAACAGCTCGACCAGGGTCACGCCGGGGTCGCTCTCGTTGTAATCGGTCCACTCAGGATTGTAGCGTTGGATGCGCAGCAGCGCCTGGCGCTTCAGCGTCTCGAAGGTGCGCGAATCGAGTTGTGGCGCTTCCAGTGGCATGGCGGACCTCCTCAGCCGGCTCCCTCGTTCACGAAGAAGGGATAGACCAGGTTGTAGAATGAGTTGCTGTCGCGCACCTGGTAGTCGACGCGGATCAGCAGATAATTCCGTTGTTCGGGCGGGGTATCCACCTGCACGGCGAGCACGTCGATACGCGGTTCCCAGCGCAGCAGCGCGTCGCGGACCTTGACCTGCACCTGGCCGCGCAGGGCGGCGGTGTTGGGCTGAAACACGAGATCGTGAATGCCGCAGCCGAAGTCCGGCAGCATCACCCGCTCGCCCAGCGCCGTGCTCAGGATGATCCAGATGCTCTGGCGGATCTTTTCCGGGCCGCCCAGCAGGCGCATCCGGTGTTCAGACCCCTGCTTGACGGGAAACGGCCAGCCGCAGCCCAGGATGTCCTTCTGCATATCAGCCTCCGATCAGCACCTTGCTCTGCGCGACCACGGTGGCCTTGGGCAGCACCGGCGTGATGTCGTCGCAGGTGATCGCCTGATCGCCGGCCCGCGCGGCGGCCTGGCCGTTGATACGCACGGTGGCGCTGCCGGTGACAATGGTGCCCTTGTTCGTGGGCGGGATGACGAAGCTGCCGCCCTGCGGGATGTGCGAGGGCAGGTTCGTCGCCGTGCTGTTCAGCGTCGCCGCCGCCCGACCCTCGATGAAGACGTTGCTGCTCAGCGCCCCGTTGATGATCCCGTTGAATGGGTGCGGCACCGGCGCGGGAGATACCGGCCCCGGCGGCTGGATCAGGTGCATGTCCAGGGCTACTATGCGGTCCCCTTGTTTAGCGGCGGGCTGGCCCATCGCAATGTTCCTCTCGTTTGCTGCGCCGGCTAGTCGTCCCCTACGGTGGATTCTGCCGGGCGGCGGGCCCGTTACACACCGGCCCCGACACCGCAAAATCCCCGTGGCCGCCTACTAATTGATGTTGACGGCTGTTTTGCCCTGGATCGAGACCGTGCCGTTCGCCTCCAGGGTCAGGGTTTGGTCGGCGCGCACGGTGATGTTCTGGGCCTCGATGGTTACCTGGCCGCTGGGCGCCTGCACTTCCACATCGCCGCTCTGGCAGATCACCTGGATTTTGCCGCCCCCGGCGCTGTCGATGATAATCTGGCGTTTGCCGTCTTTATCGATCAGCGCGATGCGCTCCTTGCCGGGCGTATCGTCGAGCAACACGACGTGGCCGGAGCGCGAGCGGATGAAGCGCCAGTTGTTCTGTTCCTTCTTGCCGTCATCAGCAGGCGGGAGATCGCTCTGGCTCCAGAGCGCCCCCAGGATATAGGGCCGGCGCGGATCGCCGTGCTCGTGGGCGACCAGCACTTCATCGCCCTTCTCGGGCCGGAAAAAGACGCCGCGTTGCGCGCCGGCCATCACCGAGGCCAGCCGCGCCCAGTTGCTCTCGCTGCCGCCCAGATGCGGATAGGTGACCTTCACGCGGCCCAGGCCCAGCTCGTCTTCCAGACTGGAGACGATCCCGATAACGATGCCGTTGGTGTCTTGCTTGTTCATTGTTGCGACCCCTTCAACTCCTCGCGGCGGCACTGGAACTGCGTGGTATAGCCGCCGTCGCCGATGGTATGCGTGGTCGCCGTGACAAAATAGCGCCCGCTGAAGCGTTCGCCCACGCCGCGGATGAAGATGACGCTGCCGGCGCGCAGGTCGGGCAGGCCGACAACCGAACCGCTGCCCTTCAACATGTTCTTGAGGATGCGCGACAGGGTTTCCTTCGCCAGCGTCCGGCCTTCGCGCTCGGTCGCCACGGGGATGTTCGCAATCACCTCTTCGCGGTCCTGGAACGACTTGTTGATGCGCGCCTGGCCGGCCTTGGCGCCCACGCCCGCGATGTCCAACTGGCCGATATTCACGGTGATGTTGATCGGCTTCTTCTTGACGGCGTCCCAGCCATGCACCGTGACCTTGCCGACCTGCTGCGCCGTGCTCAGGTCCGGTTGGAACTCGATCAGCGACTTGCCGTATGTGAGTTCATAGGAGACTCGGCGCACGTCCTGCGAGGGGCCGAAGTAGATGCGCGGGCGTGTTTTGCCGCCCACGGTTCTCTCTTTGCCCTCCACCACGAACAGATCGTAACCGTTGCGTCGGGCGCGTTCCAACAAGAAGAGCAAATCGTACTGGTTATCCTGCAAAATATAGTCGTGCTCCTCCTCGTTGCGTGCCGCCTCGGCATTGGTGTCGATGTCGGCAGGCAGCCGCTTGGCTACCTGGCGGGCGATCTTGCTGTCGGTCATTTTCACATAGGGCACGGAACGCTGCTGCCCGCGCAGAGTATGCAGCAGGTTCAGCCCGCTGACCACCAGCGTGGGTTGCCCGGCCGCGGGGAACGCGGGCCGCAGCGAGGTAATCTCGCCGGTACACATCAAGCGCGTGCGATCCCGCCCCATGTAGCCCATGTAGAGCTCGACCCGCGCGCCGGGGTCGAACAGGTCGCGGTCGCTGTACTTGAAAGTGCGCGCCTCGGCATCCCAGTTGTTAATGGTGATCTCGAAGCTGTCGATCTCGGCCAAGCTGTCGCGGTAGCTCACCTGGGTAATATCGTGGATCGCCTCCCGCTCCAGGGGCCGGTCGCCTACCTTGACCTCGAAGTAGGGGACATAGAAGTCC
>CBJNAR010000607.1:0-3508 GCA_966434075.1 uncultured bacterium | reverse complement strand
CTCAGTGGCCCCGCGCCTGCGCGACCACCTGCCGCAGCGCGTCGATGACCAGGGCGGGCCGCTCCAGGTTAATACCGTGCCCGCTGCCTTCAGCCACGATCAGGCGCCCGTTCGTGCTCAGCGCCGCTTGCTGCCGCTGGGCGTCGGCCCAGTAGGGAAGCTGCGCCATATTCTGGCCGGACGCCAGGACGATCAGCGGCAGCGCGCCCAGCCCCGGCGCCGCCTGGAGTTGGCCGTCGTCGGCGGCGCGTTGCTGCCCTTCGGCGGCGGTGGTAGCAAGCCCCCGCTGCCCCGTGCTGAACAGCGCCATCGCCTGGCGCGTCGCGACCGGCAGCTCCGGCGCGCCCTCCTGGCTCGCGCCGACGAGACGGACCAGGCCCACGGCGCGCGCCAGCCCGTAGATCGTCCCCTGCTGCGCCAGCGCCTGCTGGAAGGCCGCCGCCTCGGCTGGCGAGGTGTGCGCGTCCACATACTCACTCCGCGCGTCCACCAGCACCAGGCCGGCGACCTCGGCGGGGTGCGCCAGCGCAAACAGGCGCACGTTCTTGCCGGCCAGCGAGTGCCCGACCAGGACGTAGGGCCCGGCGAGGCCCGCGTTGCCCAGCAGGGTATGCAGTTCGCCGGCAATCTGCGCGGGCGTGCTCGGCGCCGGGCCAGGGTCGCTCCAGCCCATGCCGGCGCGGTCATACGCGCACACCCGCGTCGTCTGGCCGATGACCGGTTGCACCAGGGTCCAGTCGAGCGAGGTGCGGCTCAGCCCGGCGTCGAGCACCACGGTCGGGCTGCCCGTGCCCACGCAGTGGATATGCAAGCGGTAGCCACCGACGTCGACCATCTGGCCCGGCGGCGGATAGGTGTGCGCATCGCCCCGCGCGGCGATGGCTTCATAGGCGGCCCCGGCCAGCGCCAGGCCGGCGATGAGGGCCAGCACCACGCCCCCACCACGGGCGATCCCGCGTAATACCCGCCGGCCCATGCGCGTGGCGGTGGTCGGTACGGGCAGCGTGTTAGTTACAGTTGCCATTGTGCGTTCCTCCATGCGTTCCTATACTATTGTGTCGAGGCCGATGATGCGCCCGCTCACGTCCCGAGCTCGGTAGACGGCGCCACAGTGGCGACGGAGAGAAAGTGGAGACGGCCCAGTTGCGGACCCGCGGCTAGAGGCCAAATAAGCGTTTCACCAACTCACTGATGATCACGACCAGCACCGGCAGGAGCAGGGCAGTGGCCAGGGCCCGCGGCGTTTCCGGCGCCCACGGCCAGCTGGAGACCTTGTTCAACAGCCCCTGTTCGGCTAGCAGGCTGTCAAGCAGGTTCTTCGTCGCCGTGGTGCTGTCGGCACTGGCCGCGCCGCTGGACACCTGCTGATGGAGCCCGGCCAGCAGGGTCCGCAGCCGCGCGGCCAGGTCGAGTTGGGCCTGCGCGCGCTCCTGAGCGAGCAGCCGGCGCACCCCCAACAATGGCAGCACAAACGTGCATACGCTCAACAGGCCAAACAGACCCCATAAGCCCAGCGTGCCGGTTGTGATCGGCTCGTTACCCTGCCCCGGCCAGCCCAGATAATCAACCAGGAACAGCGGCATCGGCGCGATAGCAGTCAGAGCCGTTAGCCGCGAAAAGGTGTAGAGCGGGCCGAGGGTGAACAGATTAATACGCGTATGCTCGGCATAGATGGCGGTGACGGTGCGCAACTGGTGCACGGTGTGGTAGATAAAGAGCCCGGCAAGTACCCACGTGCTCAAGGTGATCGCTGCCTCCAGCGCCGTGATCGGCAGGAACGCCCAGGGGCGGGCCGCCAGCGCCTCCTGCACGTCCCCCACATTCCACCAAACCAGGAACGCACTCACCACGCAGCCGAGCGTAACCACCAGCGCGGGCGTCGCCGGCAGCGTGGTGAGTTGATAGCGCAAGCGCGCTACAGTGGCGGCGTCGGTGATCAGCACGGGGCGAAAGTCCTCCAGCGCCTGCCCGGCCACCTGATCCAGCAGGTGCAGCACGGCCAGGGCGTAGAGCGGCGTACCGACAAACACCAGATGATATAACTCGACGTGCCCGACCGGGAACGTGCCGTCGACCCACTTGAGCACGGTGAACAGCAGCAGCACCAGGACACCGGTCAGCAGGTACACCAACCAGGCGGGACCGGGGAGTCGATCCACAGTAGCAGTGAGCCGGTCGAGCCAGCTAGAGGCGTAGGGATCCGGCGCCACCTCTTCACGTACCATGATCTGTTGCGAGTTGAGGGCCGCGGCCATGGCTGCACCTCCTGTCCTGCGGCTTGCTGCCGGCCGCAGATCCGTTGCAGCCGGCAGTAACCTGGGGGCCGGGTTGGACCGCGCGGGCCCCCTCCTATTCCGGTCACGCCCCCGGTTCTGCCGCCACCTGGAACACGGCGCCCGGCGCTGGGGCCGCTTGGCCGGCCTGCTGCCACAGGAAAACGCCCAATGCCAACCCCCAGAGCAGGAACACTGGTCCAATCAGGATACTCACGACGGGCCATAGGACCGGCGGGGTCGTTGGCATGGCGAACCCGTTGTAACCCACACTCACCCCATCGATCAGTTGCGCAAAACCGATGAGCACGGTTGTCGCCGCAAACCAGCGCGACCAGCGCGGGAAGCCGACCGCACGCGCGATCCCCATCCCGTAGAGCATCAGCGTCAGGGCGATAATGACCCGGAAGTAGCTATGGATCCCGATCTCCGTCCAACGCACGGCCTCCGCCAGGTGGAAGGCCGTTGCCTTCTCGCTATCTGGAGCGACCGCCCACTTGTCGACGACGAACTTCAGGGTGACCCCATCCACCGCTTGCAGCAGGCCGAACACCGCCACGGTCGCCACCACGCCGACGAGGCCCAGCCGCATCAGCAGCGCCACGCCGGACGATTGCCCGATATGGATCGTGGCTTGATACAGGACGACCAGGGCGCCGAGGATCAGGATTGTGCCAATGAACTGGCCCAGGTGCGCGGCGATCCAGGGGCTACTGGTTGCATAGTCCTGGAAGGCCGCCGGGGTATCGCCTGGGTCGGCATGCGAGGCATGGAACAGGGTGCTAACAACCAGCGTCACTGCGCCGAGGAAGGCCAGCAACGCGCCAACGCGCAGGATATTCTTATCAGCCATCACAAACCTCCTTAGGTTGCAATCGTCCCGCGTCCGGGTTATCGAGCTTCATCGTATCGTTATCGCGTACTTTTCCACGCCTGGTTGGTGCTGGTTCCGTCGGTGCGACTGACGGACGGCGCGTGTTGCCAATTGTAAGACGGGATCCCGTGACCAAACATCGGGCGGAGCGGGTAACGGCGATTGGTGCTTACGAACTGGCGTCCGGAAAGACTAAAGGCGTAGCGCCGGATGAGCGTAGATGTAGTACAGAGCCAGGCGCCGGGAGCGCCACAGAGCACGACGGGGGAACACGAACCCCAACCAGGCCCTCTGCGTGGGGCGTTACGATTTTCGGGGTAGGCCCACCTTACATCCCAGGTAGCTACGAACGCTACTCGCT
>CBJNAR010000606.1:0-3510 GCA_966434075.1 uncultured bacterium | reverse complement strand
CAATGCGGGCACGTCCCCGGCTCCGACGAGGTGACGGCTGGATGCATCGGACAGGTGTACGAAACCACCACGGTGCCCGCGGCCGCCGGTACCAGCTTCATCCCGCACTCGGGGCACTTCCCAGGGGCTGCGGCAACGATATCCGGGTGCATGGGACAAGTGTAGGAGGGCGGGGTCCCCGGCTTGGCTTGCACGGCAAGTAGTTTCATCCCGCACTTGTTACAGATGCCGGGCTCCGGCGATGTGACATCAGGATGCATGGGGCAGGCGTACGTAGCCGCCGGCGCAGTCGCGTGCCCGTATAGCAGCGGCATCGATGCGACGAAGGACAGCACCTTGTCCGGCGCTCGCCCGATCTCCTGCGCGAGTGCTTGATGCTCGGAACTGAGCTGCTGGTCAACGCGTAATACCTCGAACGAGTGCGCGGCGGCATCGGGTGCGGCCACGGCGAACGCGCCGAGGTCGTAAACCCGATCCGGGGTACGATGCTCCAGCCGCACGGTGCCGGGGGCGTCGAACAGCACATCGACGACCGCCCGCTCGGACGGCGCCAGCAGGACCGCCTCCACGAACGTCTCGCGCTCATAGCGCCCGCTGTCCCCGCCGATCAGCTTCATCCGCGCGCCGCGCAGGGCGAAGTTGAATAGCCGCGTGTTGGCGGTATTAACCAGGTAGAGCCGCACGACCTCTCCCACCACCGCCTGCCCCGCGAACCCGGTCTTGCCGTTGATCAGCATGACGTTGCCGAACCGTCCCATCGCGGTGAAGTTCGGTCCGGAGCGCAGGAACGGGGCGATATGGCCGTCCTCGATCAGCAGGTCGTCCAGGGTGAGGGGCAATTGCCGGTCGGCCGGCGGCCAGTACGACGGGTCGGCAGGTTCGACGACGATCGTGCCGTACAAGCCCATCTCCAAGCCATAGTCTTCGCGCATATGGGGGTGATACCAGTAGAGGCCGGGATCGGGGAACTGGACCTGGTAGCTGAAGCTCCCACCAACGGGGATCGGCGCTTGCGTATCGTAGGGTACTCCATCATAACGATTTGCCAGGCGCAGGCCGTGCCAGTGTACGGTCGTCTCGGTGTCCCCGTCGTTCGTCGCCTGGACGGTGATCGCCGAGCCTTGCCGAACGTGGAGCGTAGGTCCCGGGATCGAGCCGTTGTAGGCGAGCATCCGTAGTGCAGCGGCGTCGATCTGCTTGGCTACAGCGGTTATGCGCAGCGCAAAGACATCACCATCGTGCAGCTCCACGACCGGGCTGAGGGTCGCCGACGGTAGTCCCGTTGCATCTATCGAGAAATGAGCACTCCCGGCTTCTGCCGGCCGGGCGTGATTATGCTCCGGAGTTGTCATCAGTTGTATCTCCTCTATGAATAGCTGAGTTCGTGATCCGCTATAGTCCGGCCTGTGAGACCGGGTGCGAGTTATGGTGCGATGGCTATACCGTCGATGCGCCGCGCCGCTGCCGAGCTGGGGCGACCTCATGACCCTGACTTTGCCGGCGTGGGCGCTGGCCCCATTCGTCGCCCGCAACTGCTGCGGGGTAAGCTGCGCCTGCGCCTTGCTCGATAGCAGATTATACGCGCCCGCATAGTCCGAGTGCCTGGGGTCGAACAAGGGCGTGGGTGCGATCACGGGCGTGTAGTGTGAATGATAAATCTGTTCTGGTTACAGGTGTTTGCACACCCAGATGAACCGATGGATTAGAACGGAGGTGCTTTCTGCGCCTTTCACGCGGGCTCGTCGCAGGATCAGCAGGTCGGGATGGGTGACCTGCGCCTGCGCGATGCCCAGGCGCTGGCGCTCGCCACCGGAGAAACCCTTGATCGGGCGATCTGCTTCGTCGGACAGGCCGACCAGATCCAGAGTCTCGGCAACCCGTTCGGCAATCAGCTTTGCGGGACCGCTGTAGAAGAAGCGGGCGGTAAAAGGCAGAGTCTGGCGCGCCGTCATGTGGCCGTAGTAGTGCGGATCCTGCGCCAGGTAGCCGATGTGCTTGCGGATCGGCACACTGCTATCCGTGATACTTTGGCCGAACACGCTGGCCGCCCCGGCCGTGGGCTGGATCAGCCCAAGCAACAGCTTGATGGTGGTGCTCTTGCCTGAGCCATTTGGCCCCAGGAAGCCGAAGATCGCGTTCCCGGGTACCGGCAGGTTAAGCGCGGCGAGGACTTTGACCCCGCCGTTGGCTTTGGTCAATCCTCTGGTGTCGCTGACCATGGTGTCGGTACGGTCAAAGCCGTCCATCCAGATTCCTCCTTGTTGCTGTTCGCGCCGCAGGCACTAATTGATTTGCCGGATTTACTACTAGGCCGGGCAGCGTACAGAAGATGCCATCCAAGCTGTCACCCCATCTAGCTTGTTCAACCTGAACAGCTCCGGTGAAGCGTAGGAGTGGTTCGACCACTCCTACTTCGCTCGTTGCTGCCGTTGCCCGCCATGGCGTCACTTGCTACTCGAAGCGCAACGCCTCGGCTACGGACACACTGCCGGCCTGACGCGCCGGTAGGTACGTCATCACCACCGCGGCGACATACGCCGCCAGGATGATCCCACCGAGCCGCAGCCAGGGCAGGTTGAACTCGGCAGTCCCCGCGCCGAACGCTGGGCTGTGCAGCATCAAGTACGCCAGGATCACGCCCAGGCTCACGCCGATGGCGATGCCCATCATCGCGATGAAGGAGGACTCGATCATGAAGCCGGCCTGCACCATCGCGCGCTTGAACCCGATCGCCCGCAGCACGCCGATCTGTTGCCGCCGCTCCACCACACTGCGGATCGCGATCACACCAAGCGCCGCGATGCCCACCAGCAGCCCCAGGCCCATGTACAGCTGGATCAACATCATGAAGCCCTGGATCGTGGCATTCAGCTCATTGTACGCCTGCGTCTGCGACTTGGCCTGCAGCGCGTTGCCGGCGAAGGCGGCCTCTATAGCCTGCGCCGCCGCTATCTCGTCGGCTCCCGGCGCCAGTTGGAAGTAATACTGGCTCGCAACGACCCCCGCCCCCGCTACCCGCGCCAGGCCGGCCCACGATGTATACACCGCGGCGAACTCATTGCTGTTGTTGTCGTCAAGCACACCGATTACCTGGTAGGCGGCGCTCTGACCGCTGAGCGGGCTGCGCAGCAGCACGGTGAGGGGCGCCATTGATGCGTCGTCCAACGTAACGCCTTCGAGCATGAAGGGCGGGCTCGCCCCGAAGCCCCCGCTCGCCGGCACGCTACTGGCCGTCACGACCGCCAGTTCAGGGTTTCGGGCCAGCGCCGCCCAGATCGCGGCATCATCAGCGTAGCCTGCGGCGCGCACCTTGATCTTGTACTGCGAGTTCGCCATGAAGTAGGCGTCGCCGCCCTTGAGCGCCACCGCACCATACTCCCTGGTCGAGCCCGGCTGTTGCCCCTCGGCCGGCGCTACCGCCACTGCGCCGACTCCGGCGACCGTGCCGCGCAGCGCCGGGTTGGCGGCTACCCGCGCTGCGATGTCCGGGGGTGCGTTGTTCGGGTTTGC
>CBJNAR010000605.1:0-3510 GCA_966434075.1 uncultured bacterium | reverse complement strand
AGATCGGCGTGCCGGTGGTCGCCCACGCCGCCTACCCGGCCACCGTAGTGGCCCACGGCGCCGAGCAGATGCGCGCCGTCGGGGCCTGGGCAGCGCGCCACCGCATCAAGCGCAAGCACCCTTTTCGCCTCCCCCAGCCCACCACCGCCGTTGCCACTCCCGCAACCTATACGCTCGGCGATCTGACCCTGCGTCTCGACCATGCGCCCGGCCACTGGCCCGACCAGATCACGCTTTACGATCCGGCGAGCGGCGTGCTGTGGACGGCCGATATGCTCAGCGACCGGGAAATTCCCTTTGTCAGCCACAGCCTGGGCGCCTACCGGGAGACGCTGGCCCGGCTGGCAGAGCTCGACATCGGGGTGCTGGTGCCGGGGCACGGCCAAACCACCAGGGACCGCGCGGAGATCGCGGCGCGGCTGGCCGCGGATTCCACCTACCTGGACGAGTTGCAAACGCGGGTCCGCGCCGCCGTGGCCGGCGGCCTGTCCCTCGCCGAGACCGTGGCCGCGTGCGCCCGGATGCCCTACCGCCACCGGGCGGCGAACGCCGGGCCGCACCGCTGGAACGTCGCCAGCGCCTACCGCGAACTGGGCGGCGCCGTGGGCGCGGAGCCGGTTGGCTGGGATCTGGAAAACCTGTAACGGGTCTACCCGGTGGTTTGCAAGCCGGCGGCGATGCCGTTGATGCTGTGGTGGATCGCGTCGAGCAGGGCGGCCCGTTCCTCCTCCGAGGCGTCCGGCGGCAAAGTGCGGTAGCGACGCAACAAGGCGATCTGGGCGATGTGCAGGGCATCGACGTAGGGATTGCGCAGCTTGATCGACCGGGACAGCACCGGCGAGCGTTCGAGCAGTTCGCTCTGCCGGGCCACGGCCAGCACGGCGGCCACGCTGGCCTCGTATTCGGCCACGATCTGGTCGAAAAGCTCCGCGCCCCGTGTCGCCAGGGATGCATAGCGCCGGGCCGCCGGCATATCGGCGATGCCGAGGCTGAGCTGGGCGTTGTCGAGTGCGGTGGCAAAGAAGCGCCAGTTGCGATACATCGATTGCAATTGCGGCAGCCCACCCGCCGCGATCTCCTCCTGGAGCGCCGTGCCCAGCCCAAACCAGCCCGGCAGGTTGACCCGCACCTGCGACCAGCTAAACACCCACGGGATGGCGCGCAAGTCGTCCAGAGTCAGGTCGCCGGTGCTCTGCGCGGCGCGGCTCACCGGGCGCGAGGCCAGGTTGAGTGTGCCCAGTTCGGGGAAAGGCGTCGCCTCGCGGAAGAAGGCGAGGAAATCGGGCGTTTCTTTGACCAGTTCTTCATAGCGCGCGCGCGACCGGTCGGCCAGCCGGTCCATCGTGGCGATCCAGTCGGGGTCCGGCGAATCCTCCACCGGCCCAAACGCCGAGACCAGCAGCGCATGGATCACCTGCTCGAAATGGCGCTCGGCGATGACCGGGTGACCGTAGCGGGCGGAGATGACTTCGCCCTGCTCGGTCACTTTCAGGTTGGGGTAGCGGGCGATGGGCGGGCGGGCCAGGATGGCGCGGTTCATCGGCCCGCCGCCGCGCCCGATCGCTCCGCCTCGCCCATGGAAGATCAGCAGGTCCACGCCCACCGACGCGGCGGCATAGGCCAGGGCCGCCTGCGCGCCGTAGGTCTGCCACGTCGCGGCCAGGTACCCGCCGTCCTTGTTGCTGTCGGAGTAGCCGATCATCACCTGCTGGCGGTCGCCGCGGGCGGCCAGCGCGGCGCGATAGGGCCGGCTCGCCAGCAGGTGCCCCAGGAGGGCCCCGCACGCGCGGAGTTCCGCGATGGTCTCGTAGAGCGGCACGACATCCAGGCGGCTCGTCGCGGGCGCGTCGCCGCCCTCCCAGGCGAATAAGCCCGCTTCACGGGCGAGGAACAGCACGGCCAGCACGTCGGCGGCATCACGGCACATCGAGATGACGTAGGTCCGGCAGGCCGCGGGGCCGCTCTGCGCCTGGATGTCGCCCATGGCGCGGAAGGTATCGAGCGCCTCGCGGGTGGCGGGCGACAGCGCGTCGGCGGGCAGGGCCAGAGGTGGACCGGGCAAGCGCTCCTCCAGCACCGCCTGCCGTTCGGCGGCATTCATGTCCGCGTAGCCCGGCGCCCCGGCCAACCCCAGTAGCTCGGCCACCGCCGCGGTGTGGCGATCGGCGTGCTGGCGGAGTTCCAGTTCGGCCAGGTGGAAGCCGAAAACCTCGACCCGGCGGCGCAGATCGCGCACCGGCCCGGCGGCGATGCGTTCGCCGCTGTGAGTCTGCAGACTTTCGCTGATTTGATCCAGATCGCGCAAGAGCGCCGCCGGGTCGGCGTATGCGCCGGGCGCGTCGGTTTCGGTGCGGCGCAGGCGCTCGGCAATCAGGCCCAGCTTGCGGCGATAGGGCTGGTCGATCCAGGGGCGCACCGGCTGCGTGCCCAACTCGGTGCGGTCGCGGTCGATGGCCGCCAGCAACGCGGGCGCGGCCCCGACCAGGCGTGACGAGGTGCTCAGGTCCCGGCCCAGCGCCTGCACCTCGTCGCGGTAGCGGCGCAGCACCGCCGTGCGCGCCAGCCGCGCCGCCGCTCGCGTCACCTCGCCGGTCACGTTCGGGTTGCCGTCCCGGTCGCCGCCCACCCACGAGCCGAAGCGGAACAGGGTCAGCGGCACCGGCCCGGTCTGGCTGCCCAGTGTTGCGTCAAGCGTGCGCCCGATATGGGGCACCACGTCATAGACGGGGCCCGCCAGGAAATAGAGCACGCTGTTGACCTCGTCGAGCACGGTGGGCCGCTCGGTGCGCGCTTCCGCCGTCTGCCAGATCAAGGTGATGCGCGTGCGCAGCGCTTCGAGCAGGCCGGCGCGCGCCCCCGGCGCGGCGGGCGGGGCGTCCAACTGGGCAATCGCCTCGGCGGCGGCCCGCAGGTGGTGGAGCAAGGTGCGCCGCCGGGCCTCGGAGGGGTGCGCTGTGAACACCGGGCGCACTTCCAGGCGCGTGATGTCCTCGCGCAAGGCATCCCCAGTCACATCCGCCGCGCGCAAGGTCTCCACTGCCGCCGCAATCGACTCGTGCAAGGGTGTGACCGAGCGGTCGCGGCTGAACAGAGTGCGCACCCGGTGATGCTGCTCGGCCAGGTTGATCAAATGGAAGTAGACGCTGAAGGCGCGCACCAGTTGCAGCAGCCGCCCCGTCGATTGCCGTTCCGCCCAGGCCAGCAATGCCGCCTCGCGTTTCGGGTCGGGGGCGACCTGCGACCGCAGAGCAATCGCCGCGGTGCGCACATGCTCCACCGCCGCAAACAGCCGCGCGCCGCCCTGTTCGGCCAGCACCTCGCCCACCAGGTCGCCCAGCAGGCGCACATCATCGCGCAGGCGATCAATGGGCTCGGCGCGCGGCACCGTCCGATCGGCGCCGTAGCCGCGTTGCGCTGCGCGCCCGGCCCGCCGCCCCGGCGTGGTCTCACGAGTCATCACGGAATCTCCTGACATAGGGGTCTGGCCGGCGCACCACCGCCCGGCGCCCG
>CBJNAR010000604.1:0-3511 GCA_966434075.1 uncultured bacterium | reverse complement strand
GGCCGCGTGCTCACGATGAGCAGCAGCGGCTGGACCCGCCGGCTCACCGCGAGCGCCAGCGCCCAGGACGCGGAATCGAGCCACTGGGCGTCGTCGAGGATGATCACGGTGGGCGTGTGGGCGGCGACATCCTGCAAGATGGCGACCAACAGGTTGATCGTGTGTTCGGCGCGCGCCGGCCCGGCCATGCCCGCGGTGCTTTCGTTGTCCGGGATGGCGATGCCCGGCACCGCACCTAGCAGCGGGGCCACCCGCGCCTGGTCCGGCAGCGCGGCCAGGCGGCGCTCCAGGTGCGCGCGCTGGGTTTCGCCCGGCGCACCCGGCGGCAGGTCGAGGACGCGGCTGAAGATGGTGCCCCACGCATGGTAGGGCGTCAGTTGCTCGACCGCATCGCCGGTGCCGGTGAAGGCGCTGATTTCGAGCGCCGTGGCCTGGCGGCGGGCCGCCGCGAGCAGGCGCGACTTGCCGATACCCGGATCGCCCTCGACGATGATCACGCGGCCTGTGCCACGCCGCAGGGCGTGCAGTGCGTGCCCCAGTGCCGCCTGTTCGGCGGCGCGGCCCACCATGTCCGCCGGGGGCGCGGCGGGGCCCTGAGCCGCCGGGCCGCGCAGGCTGTAGGCGGCGACGGGCGAACTGCGGCCCTTGACGCGGATGGGCGGCAGGGCGTCCCAGCCGAAGGTTTCGCTGGTCAGCAGGTGGACGCGCTCGCTCGCCAGCACCTGGCCGGGCGCGGCGTGCTGCATCAGGCGCGAGGCCAGGTTCACCTCGCTGCCCAGCGCGCCGTAGGTGCGGCAGGTGGTGCCGCCATAGGCGCCGGTGCGCATGGTGCCCTGGCTGAGGCCGATTTGCAGCGGGCGCAGCGGGGCCGGGAGGCTTGGGGGTTGGCTCAACTCGAACGCCGCCGCCACGGCCCGGCGGGCGTCGTCCTCATGGGCGATGGGCGCGCCGAAGGCGGCGTAGAAATAGCTGCCCTTGTCGTCCACGGTGAATTGCAGCAGGGTGCCCTCGTAGCGGGCCAGCGTGCCCTGCACCCAGCGCACGTAGGCGTCGAGCGTGGCCCCGGCGGCCGGGTCGCCTTCGTAATCGATGCCTTCCAGGCGCAGAAAGAGCGCCACTACCGGGCGGAGTTCGGTCAGAAACTCGATGCGCTCGCTTTGCAGGCGCGCATAGACGGCGGGCAGCAGCCAGGGCCGCAAGTCCTCGGCGCGCAGAGCCGCGGCGGGCAGCGGCGGCCAGGGCGTGGCGGGCACGGGCGTGCGTAGCCCTTCGACCATGGCGCCGCGCACGCCCGTGTCCGCGCTGATGCGCCAGCCCTGGATGATCAGTTGATCGCCCGCCTGGGCCACGGCCTCGGCATCCAGGATGACCTCGCCTTTACCGGCCAGCGGCTCGACCAGCCCCATGCGATCCAGGGCCGCCCCGGCGGCTACGTCGATGATCTGGATGGCCGGGTCGCCGACGACGAAGCGGCGGGCCGGCCCGGCGGCGACGGTGACATGCATCGCCAGGCTCACGGTGTCGCCGCCCGGCAGGGACACCGTGGCGAAGGGGGCCATGACCTGCTGCATCGCCAGGGCCGAGGCCGTGGCGCGCAGGGTGGCCGGGGGCGCGGCCTCGGGCGCGCCGTCCGCGAACCAGCAGGTGATGGCGTCGCCGCTGAAGCCGAGCACGCTGCCGCCGTAGCGGTGGACCTCGGCCACCAGCGCATCGTAGACGCGGTTCAACTGGTGGGTCAGTTCCTCGCCCCCGCGGCGGGCGCCCAGGCGGCGCATCAGCGTCTCGGTGAGCGGCGTGAAGCCGGCAATGTCGGCGAACAGCGCCGCACCGTGGGTGCGGTCGGGCAAGGTGGTGCCGCGGGCCAGCGCCTGGCGGCGATCCATGGGAATGTAGGCAGCTAGAGTGGGATCCATACGCGCCGGTGTACCTCGCTACTTGAAAATGGGGAGTCCGTGCCGGATGGCAAACACGGCAGGGCGGCGTGGCGTGAGCCCCGCGCCCGGTTCGCCTTAGTATAGCATAGGCTACCAGGCCCCGCTACCGGACGATCTGCCTTTCGTGAATACCGATGCCCACGGCGCAGGCCACGCGGCGCGGGCTGCCGGGCGTTGCCATCCCTTGCCATATGCCGGTTTTGCACCGCACCAACGAAAGAAAACGAACAAAACCGCCAGCCATCACCGTCTGCGCGGGCCTCGTTCCTTCGCGGTGAACTTATGGACGGATGGCCGCCCGGCGTTGTTGACGGGCCGGGCGCCACCTGCTATACTCCACGCCGCATCGGGACCCGCGGCTACAGGGTAGAGGGGGGCAGCGGGGCGCGGCCCCGCGGAAAGGATCGCCGGCCATGGACGACAAGATGAGCACAGAGAAGGGATCGCACCATAAAGATCCCGGACCGGCCCCGCAGAGCGCCGATCTGGATCAGCGGCGGCGTGCGTTTGTCAGCAAGCTCGTGGACCGCATCGCGGCGGACCCGTCGTTGCGCCAGGCGCTGGTGGACAACAACCAGGCGGCGCTCGACGCCAGCGGCCTGGGCGACGAGTACGAGGCGCTGCGCGCCGCCTATGATAAGCTGCCCGAGTCCGAGCGCGGCGCGCATCACTCGCACGGCCTCTGCACCTGGTTCTTGCCCAAGACAGGGGGATGATCCACGGCGCGACGCGCCCCGCCCTGTCGGGGCGCCGCCGGTCTTGCCACCCGCCGCGCATCCGGCCCGGCGGGTGGTTCTGTATTTGCCGATGAGCGACCCTTCGCCCCGTTTCCCCACGCCCGACCCGGCGCTGCCGGGCTGGCCCGTGGCCGCTGTGTTTGCCGCGGACCTGGCCGGCTGGGCGGTGACGGCGCCGGTCCCGCCCGACATCTGGACGCACCTGGCCCCGCCGGGGGCCGCGCCGCCCCGCCAGGGCTGGAAGCTGCACCTTACGGCGGGCATCTGCGATGCCGGTGCCGTGCTGGGCCGTACCCTGCCGGTGCTGCTGGCCGAGCGGGTGGCCTTCAAGTTGGTGGCCTCGCCGGCGCATCTGCATGTGTTGAACGGCGCGGGCTACGGCCTCGCCCAGGTGGGCAAGTTCCTCACCGTCTACCCGCGCGACGACGCCCAGGCGGTGCGCCTGGCCGCCGCGCTCGACGCGGCCACGCGCGGGCTGCGCGGCCCCGCCATCCGCACCGATCGGCCCCTGGCGCCCGGCAGCCTGGTGGCCTACCGCTACGGCAGCCACGCCCCGCAGTTCCCCTACACGGCCACGGGGGCCGTCGTGCCCGCCATCCAGGCCCCGGACGGCACCTGGGTGCCCGACGACCGCGGCCCGCGCTACCACGCGCCCGCCTGGGCCGGCGACCCCTTCGTGGCGGCGGGGGTGGCCGCGCCGCCGCCCGGCTTGCGCGTCATCGGCCGGCGCTACCTGCTGGTGGCCCCGCTCTACGAGTCGGTGCGCGGCACGGTCTACCAGGCGGTGGATCTGGACGCGCCCGGCGCGTGCATCGTCAAGCAGTCGGGCCGCGCCGCGTT
>CBJNAR010000603.1:0-3521 GCA_966434075.1 uncultured bacterium | reverse complement strand
CGGCATCACCACCATCGAGGGGCTGGCGCAGGGCGACACACTCCACCCCTTGCAGCAGGCGTTCATCGACCATGCCGCCGTGCAGTGCGGCTTCTGCATCCCCGGTATGATCATGGCCGGGGCCAAGCTGCTGGACGAACAACCCGACCCGAATCTGGACCAGGTCCAGGTCGCGATCAGCGGCAACCTCTGCCGCTGCACCGGCTACCGCAAGATCCTGGACGCCATGTTGAGTGTGAAGGCGGAGGCCATATGACGGAACTCATTGGCGCCTCGGTCAAGCGGATCGATGCGCGGGGCAAAGTCACCGGGGCCACGGCCTACCCAGCGGACCTGATCAAGCCCGATATGCTGCACCTCAAGGCCGTCTTCGCCGGGCGACCGCACGCGCGCATCCTGGGCATCGACACCAGCCCCGCGCTGGCTCACCCCGGCGTGGTGGCCGTGCTCACCGCCGCCGATGTGCCCTACAACTATTACGGCCTGATCGACGCCGACCAGCCCGCGCTCTGCGGCGACGTGGTGCGCTATATCGGCGACCGGGTGGCGCTGGTGCCCGCCGAGTCCGCCGAGGCCGCAGCGGTGGGCGCCTCGCTGGTCAAGGTCGATTACGAAGACCTGCCGGTGGTCTGCGACGCCCGCGCCGCGATGGCGCCCGACGCGCCGCTGGTCCATGAGAAGCACGGCAGCAATATCCTGGATCATGTCAAGATCCGCAAGGGCGACGCGGCGCGCGCCATGGCCGAGGCCGACGTGGTGCTGGAAGGCGAGTACAGCACATCCTGGCAGGAGCACGCTTACTTGCAGCCGGAAGCGGGCATCGCCTACATCGACAAGTACGGCAAACTGGTGATCGAGACGGCGGGCCAGTGGCTGCACGAGGACCGCCGCCAGATCGCGGCCATGCTGCAACTGCCGGAAGACGAGGTGGTGGTGCGCTACGCGGCCATCGGCGGGGCGTTCGGCGGGCGCGAGGACCTGTCGATCCAGCACCTGCTGGCCCTGGCGACCTGGAAGCTGCGCCGCCCCACGGCTATGGCCTGGAGCCGCGAGGAGTCGATGATGGCGCACCACAAGCGCCATCCCATGACGGTGCGCTGCCGCTGGGGCGCCAAGCGTGACGGCCATATCGTCGCCGTCGAGTCCGAGGTGGTGGCAGACGGCGGCGCCTACGCCTCCACCAGCGTCGAGGTTGTCAAGATCGCCACGGTGTTCGCCAACGGCACCTATGAGGTGCCCAACATTACCGCCGATGGCTACGCGCTCTACACCAACAACGTCCCCAGCGGCGCCTTCCGCGGCTTCGGCGCGCCGCAGGCGCAGTTCGCCGCCGAGATCATGGTCACGCGGCTGGCCCATGCCCTCGGCATCGACCCCGTGGAGATGCGGCGCATCAACATCTACCGCGAGGGCAGCATCGAGTCGGGCCAGCAGCCGCTGCCGCCCGGCGTGAGCGCCTTGCCCGTGCTCGAGCGCTGCGTCGAGGAAGCGCGCGCCCGCTTCGGCTACGGCGCGCCGCGCCCGCAGCCTGCCGCGCCGCACCTGCGCCGGGGCATCGGCATCGCCTCCGGCATCAAGAACATCGGCTACTCGTTCGGCTACCCCGAACAGGCCACCGCCACGGTCGAACTGCACGGCGGCGAGCAGATCGAGCACGCCACGGTGCGCGCCGGAGCGGCGGAGGTGGGCCAGGGCGTGCATACCATCCTCAAGCAGATCGCCGCCGAGACGCTGGGGCTGCCCTTCGAGCGCCCCGAAGGCGCCGGGGAGGCGCCGCTGATCGAGATGGTCACGAACGACAGCAGCCAGGCGCCCAACACGGGCAGCGTCTCGGCCTCGCGCATGACCTTCATGGGCGGGCGCGCCGTCCACGACGCCGCGCAGAAGGCGCTCCAGGCGTGGCAGGCAGGCGAGCGCCCGGCCCGCGCCACCGTGCAGTACCGCCCCGATCGCACCACGCCCCTCGACCCGGAGACGACCGCCGGGCACCCGAATTACAACTACGGCTATGTGTCCCAGGCGGTGGAGGTGGAGGTCAACACGCTCACCGGCAACGTGCAGGTGCTGCGCATCATCAGCACGCACGACGTGGGCCAGGCCATCAACCGCCAGCAGGTGGAGGGGCAGATCGAGGGCTGCCTGGCCCAGGCGCTGGGCTATGCCCTGCTGGAACACTTCCAGATGCGCGACGGGCGCGTGCTGACGCCCTACCTCAGCACTTACCTGCTGCCCACCACGCTCGACATGCCCGCTGAGGTCATCCCGGTGATCCTGGAACTGGCCGACCCGAACGGCCCCTACGGCGCCCGCGGCGTGGCCGAGATGCCGCTGGTGCCGCTGGCCCCGGCCATCGCCGCCGCCATCCACGACGCCACCGGCGCCTGGGTCACGCAGCAACCGATGACCCCGGAACGGGTGCTGGCCGCCCTCCAGGCCGCGGACGAAGCGTAGCGCCCCGCGCCCCCACCCGTCATTCTGAGCGCAGCGAAGAATCTCGTCTTGTACCCCCATGAGACGAGACTCTTCGCTCCGCTCAGAGTGACAAGCCCCCGCCGCCGTCATTCTGAGCGCAGCGAAGAATCTCGTCTTGTACCCCCACGAGACGAGACTCTTCGCTCCGCTCAGAGTGACAATGCTTCACCGTACTGACCACTGACCACTGACCACTGACCACTCGTCGCTCCCCAGCACTCGCTACCGTCTGCACACCTGGACGGCGCCGACGAAGCCGGGCAGGCCGCGTCCGCGCGCCCAACTATCCAGGTGCGCCAGCAGGCGGCTGCCCGCGTCACGTAGCGGGCCGAAAGCAGTGTAGGCGTCGTTGAAGGCGAAGATATCGTAGTCGGTGAGGGCGCTATAGGCCGTCGCGCTGGCCGTGTAGACCTGGGCGGCATACGTCCGGGCCTCAAAGTCGAGATCGAGCAGGGCCGTCGGGGCGGGGCCGGTGTACCCCGTGCGCACTGGGGCGGCGGCGTCGCGGATGGCGGCGAGGTCGGTGACGGTCTGCTTGCGCCAGTTAGAGTCGAAGATGCTGGTGTTGTGCAGCGCGGCTTCGTCGCGGGAGAGCGCGTCGGCGCGCAGCGACAGGTTCAGCAGGCCGCTCGCCAGCCAGGTCACATAGCCGCATTCATCGGCGCGGACCGGCGGCGTGGGCGTGGGGGTGGGCGTATTCGTCGGCGTGGCCGTCGCGGTGGGCGTGGCGCTGGCCGTGACCGTGGGCGTGGGCGTCGCGGTCGGCGTCGCGGTCGGCGTGGGCGGCGGCGCGAACGGGTTCAGGTTGCCGCTATCGCAACCCACGGCCAGGCCCGCCGCCAGCAGCAGCAGCCCTCCCAGCACCATCGCGCGTGCCCGGTCGATCCGCATCGCCCCTCCTTCCGCCCGCTACGCATCTCGTAGCAGCCAACCCCGACCAAGCAGAACCTGGGCCACCCATCAGGTGTCTTTCTTGGAACAGATTATGCTGAGCAACGGCAGGGACTTTGCATTAGCAATGTTCCCGTCTCATCCTGGAACAGAGTAGC
>CBJNAR010000602.1:0-3521 GCA_966434075.1 uncultured bacterium | reverse complement strand
GGAAACAACTGTACGTATAAGACCCCCTGACCGATGCCGGTGAGTACAAAGCGGTTGGGATCGTCGGATTTCACGCCGGCATACACATGCGCAAAATCTGTCCCTATATATCCTTGCCACATATTCTGCACACGGTAGCGAGAACCTGCCCCTGGAAGCGGGTTGAACGTTTCGAGTATTCCTAGTGGCACCGCCACTGTTGGCTGGGCCAGAACATGCAATGGCGTGTTGATCGGATCTTTTGTTGCCATCGCTTCTGGATGCCGGAGCGCATCCTGGCGGCGTAACTCTTCTTGGCGTTCTAATTCATCCGCATGTGCCCGGTTTGCGGCAAGTGTTTGTGCATCGAGTACCGGACCTTGGGCGAGATAGGTCCGGTCGTCGGTGTCGGGATCATCACCCCGCACCAACCCGGATCGGATTAATAACGCGCCAACGACTAATACGACAGCAATGCTGACGATTACCCAGCTTCGATGGTGATATGATCGGTTGTTCATATGGATTCCCGCCTTTTGGAATGACGGTTCGCGACTCAACTGCCTATACAGGCACTTTGCCAAAACAGGGTTGATTATAGTATAGCTTATACATTAACTTCTGTCGATGGGCCTATCTGGTATCTTTGGCCCCACAGAGTTGCCATCCGGCGCGAAACCTGCTACACTAGCCCGCGTCTGACCGGTGCCCCGCACCAGGAGCGGTTGCGCCCGTGCCACCAGACGCAGCCACCTGCGAGACTGTGACGCCCTGTAGCCTGGCGGAGGGGTAGGATCGCCAGGCAACACCTCAGGTGGCGAATTCTCGGACCACAACACTGCGTAAGCTAATACCCCGATAGGGGCGCCCGCGATGCCGGCAGCGCCGGCGGTGACGGTTGTGGGCACGCTGGTGCACGCCGGAGGTAGCGTGCCGCCCACCCCTATGGCTGTTCCCGCATCCATCCGATCTGCGTGGCACGCATCACGGCGGGATGCAACCCCCGCCGCCCTGCTCCGTTAGAGCTATATCCGGGCACCCTTATGAAGGAGGACAGACCACACATGAACATGCGTCGTATGAGCGTTGTTGGCGTCGCCCTGGCGCTGATCGCCGCGCTGGCCGGGTTCTGGCAGAGCGCGCACGTGGCCGCGCAAACGGGCAATAATCCTCAGCCGTTTGCCGATCCCGCGTTTCAACAGGTCTGGGACCGCACTGATTCCCTGGTCGCGCAGGGCCAGGCGGGCCGGTCGTGGATATGGGGGCCGCAGCCGCGCGCCGCCCTGCACGAAAACATGCTGGAGTCGCCGGGCGGCCAGCGCCTGGTGCAGTATTTCGACAAGAGCCGCATGGAGATCAACGACCCCAGCGCCAATCCCAACGGGGCCTTCTATGTCACCAACGGCCTGCTGACGGTCGAGTTGATCTCGGGCCGCATGCAGATCGGCGCGAGCGCCTACAGCCCGCGCTACCCGGCGTGCATCCCCATCGCCGGCGACTCGGATGACGCGAACGCCCCCACCTATGCCAGCTTCCGCAGCGTCGCCAGCGTGGCGCCTGGCATCGGGCGCACCGACCCCGACCGGCGCGGGCAGGTGGCAATCGCCACTCTCAGCCGTGACGGCACGGTGGGCAGCGACAGCAGCAAGGGCACCGTCACCGCGGCCACCTATGCCTATTATGAGCAGATCACGCAGCACAATATCCCGCAGGTGTTTTGGGACTTCCTGAACCAGAGCGGACCCGTGCGCGAGAACGGGCAGGTCGTCACCAAGCAACTGATCGTGCCGTGGTTCTATGCCAGCGGCTATCCGGTCAGCGACGCCTACTGGGCGCGCGTGAAGGTGGCGGGCACCTACCAGGATGTCCTGATCCAGGCCTATGAGCGCCGCGTGCTGACCTATAACCCGTCGAACCCGCCCGCCTTCCAGGTGGAGATGGGCAACATCGGCCTGCACTACTACGACTGGCGCTATAACAACGCGGGCGTGTGCGCCCCCGGCGCCGGCAGTGGCACCGAGACCCCCGGCCCCAGCGCCACGCCGCAGGCTACCAATACGCCCGGCCCCAGCGCGACGCCCACCACCATCCCGACCGCAACGCCCGGCGGCCCCACCCCGACCGCCGTGCCGCCCACCGGCAAGATCGCCTGGGTCAGCACCCGCAGCGGGCGCAAGGATGTCTGGATCATGAACGCCGACGGCCTGGGCGCCAAGAACCTGACCACCGGCGGCAGCGGCGCCAACTATGACCCGGCGTTCTCGCCCGACGGCAGCAAGATCGCCTTCGTCTCCACCCGCGACGGCAACCCCGAGATCTACGTCATGGCGGCGGACGGCAGCAGCGTGACCCGCCTGACCAATAGTTCGGCGAGCGATACGCACCCCACCTGGAGTCCCAACGGCGCGCGGATCGCCTTCGTCAGCGACCGCACCACCAACAACGACATCTGGGTGATGAACGCGACCGACGGTAGCGGCCTGGTCAACATCACCCTCCAACCCGGCAACGACCGCGACCCGGCCTGGGGCAGCGACCACATCGCCTTCGTGAGCAACCGCAACGGCAACGACGAGATCTACACCGCCCTGTCCGACGGCACGGCCCTGACCCAGATCACCGACACGCCGGGGCATCACAACTGGCTGCCGGCCTGGCTGCCCGACGGCAAGCGGCTGCTCTTCGCCAGCAACCGCGACGGCGCCTTGCACATCTACTCGATGCGCGCCGACGGCGGCGAGGTGGTCCAGGTCTCGACCTCGTCCGGCGAGGAGTTCGATCCCACCTGGGCGCCCAACCGCCAGTGGGTGGCGTTTACCTCGAACCGCGAGGGCAACTTCGAGATCTACATCTCGTACCCGGACGGCACGAACCTGCGCCGCCTCACTATCGACAGCGCGGACGACGGCCACCCGACCTGGCACTAAGCCGCAGCGTTAGCGCCCGGACCCCGAGACCCCTGGCCCCCGTGGCCGGGGGTCTCTTGTTGGCCCGCCCTCTTGACGCCGGGAGTACAATAGGAAAAGTGAAGCCCCGGCGGGGGCACCTTTATCGGACCCGACAGCGCGCAAGGAGGACAGCACCATGGCGGATGCACACGGCGCGAACGCGGACAACACGCGTGGGAAGGGCGGCGAGGACTATCAGAGCGACCAGAGCGAGCTCGAACAGTTGGAACACGCCGTGGACTCGCTGGGTACGGCGCAAGCGGGGGCCGGTCCCAACGCCACCTCCGTCGAGGAATCGCATCGCCCGCCCGGCGCGGACCAGCATGAGCTTAACCAGGTCACGCAGCATGGGTTCACGTATCGTAGCGACCAGGGCGAACTGACCACGCTGGAAGAAGGCACCATGCTGACGGAGGAAGGAGAAGCGGACGCCCGACAGGGCAGCGGTGAGGTCTTTTAGCGGCGGCTGTAGGGGCTGGTTTCAAACCGGACCGGCGAATCGGTCACGGTCATTCCGCGATTTGCCGGTGTAGGAGCCGGGTTCAAACCGGCCCGGCCGGCAACGGCGATTGGGGGGGGCGGGTTGGACCCGGC
>CBJNAR010000601.1:0-3527 GCA_966434075.1 uncultured bacterium | reverse complement strand
GGGTGGAGGGTGCGCGCATGGAGTCGATGATCAGCAGCGTGGGGGCGTTTATCGCCTATTTTGAGAGCATCCGGCGGCGGACGTTGCAGTTTGTGGCCCAGGTGCCGCCGGAGCGGGTGGACTGGGCGCCGCGGGCGGGCGAGTTCAGCTGCGGGGATCTAATCCGTCATCTGGCGGCGGGCGAGGCGATGTTCGTGGGCGCGGTGGTCGAGGGCCGCTGGCTGTATCGCGGGCACGAGACGGGGCCGGCCGATCTGGCGGGCGCGCTGGCGGCCCTGGCGGCGGGCAACGCGGCGGCGCTGGATCGGCTGCGTACGCTGCCCGGTGCCGCCCTGACCGAGCACCGCCCCAGCCTGGACGGCCCGCCGATCCGTGCCTGGCGACTGCTGATGGCGATGGTCGAGCACGAAATCCACCACCGCAGCCAGCTAGCGATGTACCTCATGCTGCTGGGCATCCAGCCGCCGCACATTTACGGCCTGGGCGTGGAAGACGTGATCGCGCGGGCGACCGGGTAGACGAGTGGTCAGTGGTCGGTGGTCAGTGGTCAGTGGTCAGTGGTCAGTGGTCAGCTAGAGATGATCACAAGATTTGTCATTCTGAGCGGAGCGAAGAATCTCCGTCTGGTAGCACAAACGACGAGACTCTTCGCTGCACTCAGAGTGACAAGGCTTCACGGTACTGACCACTGACCACCGACCACTGACCACTACTCGGCGCTTAGGGGCGTCTGCAAGCGCTCAATCAGCGCGGCGAGCCAGGCGCGATCGGCGCGGCGCAGGGCGGTCTGGTGGTCGAGGGCGAGGTCGACGGTGAGGTGGCCGCCGTGGGGCGGCACGTCGGGCGTGGCGGCCAGCGCGGCGTCGAGCCCGGCAAGGCGCTGTTGCAGATAGGCGACGGCTTCGGCGCGCGGCAGGTAGTCGAGGAACATCAGGCCGATGTCGCCGGTGCCGGGGTCGGGGGTGCGCAGGTTCTCGCGCAGCAGGTCGTGGAAGAGGGCCTGACCGCTGGGGGTGAGGGTGTAGACGCGGCGCGGCGGGCGGTTGCCCTCTTGCTCGGTCTGCACGCTGACGTGCCCCGCCGCCTCCAGGCGGTCGAGCAGGGCGTAGACGGTGGGCTTCTTGAGTTCGGCGACGTTGCAGCGCTCGATGAAGTCATTGATCTGGTAGCCGTGGCCGCTGCGCACCATGAGCGCGCCGAGCAACAAGAGGGCGCGGGCATCCCACGGTTCGCGTTGTCTCTCCATGCGCCTGTCCCCCTTCCTTGGTGTGCCCCATTATAGCTTGCGCGGATTCGAGCGTCAACCACGGGCATAGCTTTTCACCGCCGAGGCGCAGAGGGCGCAGAGATTCTTTTGGTTAGGCAGATTTCGTATAATCACCGCGAAGGAACGACGGGCGCGAAGGGTGTTTGGAGCGGTAAGGCGCCTCGACGCTTTCACGAATCCGCGTCCTGCGCCGAGTCGGCGTGGGCCTGGATGCGGCGCAGGGTCCAGAGCGCCGTGCGTTGCAGGACGACGAGGACGGCGATCATGGTGAGGGCGACCACGAAGAGCCCGGCGGCTTGGAGAGGGCGCGCAAAAAAGGCGAAGCCCAGCGCCGTGGATACCGCCGGGGGATGGACGCTGTGGAACAGGATGAGCACCAGCAGCGTCACCACCATCGCCAGGCTGGCGGCCGCAAAGCCTGGCCCCAGCAGCGCCCCGCACCCCACCCCGATGATCACCGCGACGGTGTGCGCTGCGAACATCACGCGCACGCCGTTCATGGGATGCACCGGGTCGCGGTAGATCAGGAAAGCGCTGGCCGCCAGCGAGGCAAACAGGATGCGCTCGTTGCGTAGCGTTTCGAGCAGCACCACGGCCAGCAACACCACCACGGTGGGCGGGATCGCCAGCAAGAGTTCCCCGCGCAGCCCGCCCCGCCGCTGCCGCTGCTGTTCAATATCCGTATCCGTCGCGCTCATACTGTCGGAATCGGCAGAAGTTGTACCATCGCTTTGGGCGGGCCGGTGCCGGCGCGCCCGGCACCTACTGCGATGGGCGGTTGGGTGCCGCGGGGCTTACGTGCCCGCACCCTCCGGCCCGTCGTCCTGTTCCGGCAGCAGATAATCGCGCATCTCCCCTACGGTCTCGATGTTGTTGCGGTTCAGCCAGCCGATGATATTCTCGGTCAGCACACAGGGCCGCTGGTACACGAGCATGAACTCGTCAACCCGCTTTGTCTCGGTATCCACAATGTAGAACGAGGTGCCGCCGTCATCGAAGTTGCGGTAGTGATACGCGCCCAGCACCCGGCGCTCCCGCAGCGCCTCGGCTTGCTCGGCCTCCGGCACGCGCAGCAACTGGCGCGGTGGCCCGTAGTTCTCGTCCAGTTCGCTGAGGGTTATAGGGCCGAGATCGTAATAGGGATCGAAGGCGGTCAGCCACAGGCGCCGGACCAACCGGCGAATCCGCTGCTCGCGCAGCCGCGGCTCCGGCGCATCGGCGATCCAGTCCAGGGACATCTCCCGCTTGTAGTCCGCCAGTTTGTTGTACCGCGCCTGCGCCTCCGGCTCGGCGTCCAGCAACGTCTGCAGCATCTGGCGATCTTCTTCGCTGATCTTGGGCATAATCGGCTCCTCCTTGGAGTGATAGGGGTGGGGCGACGAGACTCTTCGCTGCGCTCAGAGTGACAAGGCGCGGGGCGACGAGACTCTTCGCTGCGCTCAGAGTGACAAGGCGCGGGGCAACGAGACCCTGAGCGCAGCGCACAGGGCCCCCCCGCCGGGCGGCTACAGAGCCGGCGGCGCGTCCCAGACGCCGCGGCGAGCCCCGACTTTGGCCCGGTAGGGCGCGAGGTCGAAGGTGGGCACGTGGAGTTCGACCAGGGTGAAGACCTCGGCGATCAGGCGGTGGAGTTCGCGTACGCCGTCGGGCGGTGGGACGCGGAAGGCGCCGCGCAGGCGGGCAGCCAGGTCGGGCGGGGCGATGCGCATCTCGTCGACGATCTCATTCATCGACTTGAAGCCGGGGTTGGGCAGGTAGATGCCGTTGAGGCCGAGCAGCGCGCCCAGGATCTGGCGGCCAATGCCGCAGAAGATGTCGTAGAGCACGAGCACGTCGTCGCGGGCGGCGAACATGTCCTCGGCGTAGCCAAAGCCGTCGAAGCCGAGGTTTTCGCGCAGCATGGCGTCGCGCAGGGGTGGCGGGTAGGCCGCGGCGCGCGCCTGCCACCCGGCGGTGAGGTCCGTGCCGGTGAGCGGCTGGGCGTGGAGCACGGAGTAGAGGCGCATCTGCGCGCTGGGGTCGGTGCTGTACTCGTCCAGGACGGCGTGCAGGTAGCGTTCCATTGTGCTGACCAGGAAGGCACTGGTGGCGGCATGGAAGCCGCCCAGGTCCATCTGCTCTTCCCATTCGTCGGGGTCTTCGGCCAGGGCGATGTTGGTGCCGCCCGCAGTGGTCGCGGCGGCGATGCGCTCGGCCTCGGTGGGCGGGGCGTGCCAGTAGATATCGACTTCGGGGTCGGAGTAGCGGTCGGCGGGGCCGC
>CBJNAR010000600.1:0-3531 GCA_966434075.1 uncultured bacterium | reverse complement strand
GGCCAGACCCGGCACCGTCCTGTCTCTGCGCGTGCCTCATCGCCGGGTCCTCTCCCTCGACGACCTCCTGGCCTCGGGCACGGTCACCGAGCAGGGGGCACGCCTCCTGCACACGGTGATGAACCGGCGCCTCGCCTTCCTGGTCAGTGGCGGCACCGGGACAGGCAAGACCACCGTGCTCAACTCACTTCTCTCGCTGGTCCCGGCTCACGACCGGCTCGGCTACGGACTCATCCAGCGGCGCCTCGCGGCGCGCAGTGCGGGCGCGCAGCATGTCGAGGCAGATCCGCGCGACCACCGTCGTCAGCCATCCGCCCAGGTTCTCGACCCCGCGCGTGCCGCTGCGGCTCAGGTGGAGCCAGGACTCCTGCACGGCGTCGTCGGCCTCGCTGAGCGAGCCCAGCATGCGGTAGGCCACCGCGCGCAGGTGGGGCCGGTAGGTCTCGAATTGGTCCGCCAGCCACTGGTGTTCGTCCATCGGTCACATTCCTCCGCCGCGCTCCGTCATAGTAGTGACGCGAGCAACCGATCCGATATGACACGCGGCCCGGCGCCCGTGCCACACCAGCGGACCTGCGAACCGCGTCACCGAGATGAGCAGCCGCGCCGGGGTGCGCCGGCGCAGGCACACGACAAGTTTAAGGAGTTACCTATGAAAGGCGTCCAAACCATTATCTATCCGGTCAAAGACCTGGCGCAAGCAAAGCAGCTTTACAGCACGCTGCTGGGCGCGGAGCCGTATGCGGATGCCCCGTACTACGTCGGCTTCAAGGTGGGCGGCCAGGACATCGGACTCGACCCCAACGGCCACCGCCAGGGGATGACCGGGCCGGTCTGTTACTACCACGTGGACGACATCGCGCAGACGCGGGAAGCGCTCCTGGCCGCCGGTGCGGAAGCCGTGCAAGAAGTCAGGAATGTCGGCGGAGGTAGGTTGATCGCCCTGGTGAAAGACCCGGACGGGAACATCATCGGGCTGTTACAGGACCCGGCAACGCCGGCACAGTAAGCGGCACCAGGGAGCGGCAGAACGGGGCGGGCGGCACGCGGGGGCGTGCCGCCCGCCGGTGCGCCGGGGAGAGGGTAACCCGGCGCACCGGACCAGGCGTGGGCGGCCCAGGGTATCAGCATTCCTCCGGCTCGGCGGGGAGTGTGACCTGGAAGACGGAGCCGGTGCCCGGTGTGCTTTCGGCGCTGATGGCGCCGCCGTGTTCCTCGATGATGGCCCGGCTGATGTAGAGGCCCAGGCCCAGGCCGCCGCTGCGGTTGAGCGGCGTGTCGCCCTGGACATAGCGCTGAAACAGTTGGGCAAGCTGGCCGGTGGTCATGCCCGCGCCGGCATCGGCAATACGGACCACGGCGCGGCTGGCCTGATTCTCCATCACAATTGTGACGGCGCCGTTGGTGGGCGAGTATTTGATGGCGTTGGCGATCAGGTGCCCGAACACCTGCTCCAGCCGTGCGCGGTCGCCCATCACCCAGCATTGCGGGGTCGAGACCCGCACGTCAAACGCCAGCCCTGGCCGGGCGGTTGCCCGCAAGCGGTCCAGGGCGTTGTTCACCACGGTCCACAGGTCCAGTCGCTCTAGATGCAGGTTCAACTGCCCCTGCTCGATATTGGAGATGTCGAGGATCGTTTCCACCAGGCGGTTCAGCCGCTGGGCCTGCGACCAGATGACATTCAACTGCTGGGCCAGCTTGCTCTGCTCGTCGGGGGCGCTTTTGCGGATCAACTGGGTGTAGCCCAGGATCGCGGTCAGCGGGGTGCGGAGCTCATGCGAGACCGAGGACAGGAACTCGTCCTTCGCCTGCTGGGTGCGCAGTTCGCGCTCGTACAGCCGGGCGTTTTCGAGCGCGATGGCCGCATGGTCGGCGAGGGCCTCGGACAGCGCAATGTCTTCGGGATCGAACGTCAGGGCGGGATTGATGAGCCAGAGGACCAGGGCGCCCACCAGGCGCTGCTGGGCCAGCAGCGGCACCACCAGGTACGAATGCGCGCCCAGGCCCTCCAGGTAGAGATCGGGGCCGCTATCGGGCCGCGGGTGCTGGGCATCGACCAGCAGCGACTCGCCGCGCAGCGCGGCCAACCCGATCCCACTCGCCCCCAGGCGTGGCGGGTGGGCCTCCAGAAACGCGACGCGGTCGCGGATGTTTTCGTCGAGTTGATCGGAGTAGGCTGTCAGCGCCAGTTCGTCTTCGTTCTTGCGCAGTAGGTAGATCGCGCACGCTTCGCCCAGCACCTCCACCGCTGAGCGGCTGAGCGAGTTGAGCACATGGCCCATGTCGAGGCTGGAGTTGAGCAGCCGCCCGGCTTCGGCCAGGAAGTTGGAGCGGCGCACCTGCCGCTGGGCCTGCTCGAACAGGCGCGCATTGCCGAGGGCCACCGCCACATGGTTGGCGAAGGTCGTCAGCGCCGAGACATCGTCATCGCTGTACTCATGCGGATTGTCATGGTAAAGGGTCAGGGCGCCGATGGCTTTGCCGTGGTAGACAAAGGGCGTGACGACCATGCTGCGGAAGCCTTCGCGCTGGGCCATGACGCGCAACGGCCCCATGGTGGGGCTGGCCGTCGCGTCCTCCACCACCAGGGTACGGCCTGTCTGCTCGACGCGCCCGCCCGCGGCCTGCTCATACATCTGGTTGACGGCGCTCAGGTATTCGCCGGAGAGGCCGACGGCATTCACACAGCGCAACTCCCCGCCGTCGCCGCGCAGGAACACCGCCGCCCGGTCGGCGCCAAATAGCTGGCGGGTCTGAGTGAGCAGCAATTCGACAATGGGGCCGAGTTCCAGGGTCGAGGTAATCAAGGTGGAGAGGTCATATAGGGCCGCCGCGCGCCGCTGCGCGGCCAGGTAGCGATCCTGCACGGCGGCCTGCGCCGGGGCGGCGCTGTACAACCCGGCGATGGCCGTGACGAGGCCGCCGATTAACCGGCACGCCTGGTCGGCATCCGCCTGGCCGATGCTGGGGCCGCCTGGCACATCCTCGGCGGCCGGCAAACCCCCCGCGAGCAGCACGCCGAGCGCCTGCCCCCCGATGACGATCGGCACCACGGCCCAGCGCACCGGCAGGCCGTCCCGGCTATCGTCCAGCACCACGCGCGGAGTACCGTTCCGGCACGTCGTCTGGACGGCCTGCACCAGTCCCGCGCTCAGTGGTGGCGATTCCGCCGCTCCTGGCGCCGCGGCCCCGGTGTCCACGACGGCCCCGGCACAGTCGGCCAGCACGGTCCGCCACCCGGTGGCCGCCAGAATCGTGTTGTTAAGCTGGGTCCAGACCGGCTGGGCCAGCGGGTTTACCATCGCCGCCTGGGCACCAGGATCAACCATGCCGATACCACCAGACGGCCATCCGAGTCAGGTGCAAAGAGCGCCCCCGTTCATACATGCCCGTAAGGACAAAATCGGACAATTCGGGTACCACGTTTTGTACTTGATCACCAGTATACTGATTCGGATCTATACGGTCAAGAGGGCGGTCATCGCCGCAGGGGACCAACCTAACCCCCTGGCCCCCTTCCCGGCGCGGGAA
>CBJNAR010000599.1:0-3532 GCA_966434075.1 uncultured bacterium | reverse complement strand
CGGCCCCGCCACCCCCCGCGACAGAATGAGCAATCGCAACCCGAAAGGAGGCAGTGCGGCCCGCCGGCCACGGGGGCCGCAAAGTTGGAATGGCACAATCTGAAAGTAGCGAAAGCGTTGCCGGGACCGGCGATGTCAAGGATACCACCGGGGTCGCCCCGGCCCAGGCGGCGACGTTGCCCGCGCCCGCTCCGCTGGAGGTGGCCGGCCCGCCGCAGGCGCCGCCCGTCGAAGGCCAGCCGGAAAGCCCCACCACCGTGCTGCTGATCGGCGCGCACCCCGACGACGCCGAGTTTAGCTCCGCGGGCACCATCGCCAAATGGGTGGCGGCGGGCCGCCATGTCGTCTACGTGGTCGTGACCAGCGGCGATAAGGGCACGCCGGACAAGACGATGACCAACGCCCGGCTGTCGAGCACCCGCGAGCAGGAACAGCTTGCCGCCGCGCGCGAGGTGGGCGTGGAGGAGGTTGTCTTCCTGCGCTACCCCGACGGCCTGGTCCAGCCCGACCTGAAGCTGCGCGGCGACATCACCCGCCTGATCCGGCGCTACCGGCCCTACGCGGTGATGGTCCACGACCCGCTGACGATGTTCTACAACAACCAGTTCATCAACCACCCGGACCACCGCGCTGTCGGCACGGCCACCATCGACGCCATCTATCCCACGGCGCGCGATCCCCTGCAATACCACGAGCAGATCGCCGAGGAGGGCCTGGAACCGCACAAGGTGAAGGAGATCTACCTGTGGGGGTCGGATCAGCCGAACGTGGTCAGCGACATCACCGAGACGCTGGACAAGAAGATCGCGGCGCTTAAGCACCACGCCAGCCAGATCGGCCCGCCCGAGGAGCTGGCCGAGCGCATCCGCACCCGCGCCGCCGAGACCGGCGCCCTGGCCGGCGTGCCCTACGGCGAAAGCTACCGCCGCGTGGTCATGCGCAGCTAGACAGCGCGCTACTGGCGGAAAGCGAAAACGCGCCGCCCCCGTGATCCTGAACCAGTTCTGTGACCGGTCTGTGGACCGCGGGGGCGGCGCGTTCTGCTGAGCGAGTTACTTGTTCAGGATGCTCTTGATCGCGTAAAAATTGACCTGGCGGTTCATCTCGGCGATGCTGTCGGTGAGCGGGATGCCCTTGGGGCAGACGCGCACGCAGTTCTGGTCGTTATCGCAGTAGCCGATGCCGCCCTCGTCCATCAGCGCTTCCAGCCGCTCGTCGGCGATCATGGCGCCGGTGGGGTGGCTGTTGAACAGGCGCACCTGGTTGAGGGCGAACGACCCGATGAACGGCGTCGCGTCGTTGACGTTGGGGCAGGCTTCCAGGCAGGCGCCGCAGGTCATGCAGGTCGAGAGCACATACGAGATCTGCCGGTCGGCCTCGTTCATCTTGGGGCCGGGCCCGAGGTCATAGGTGCCGTCGATGGGCACCCAGCCCTTGATCTTCTTCAGCGTCTCGAACATACGCGAGCGGTCTACGATCAGGTCACGCACGACCGCGAAGGTGTGGCACGGCTCCAGGCTGATCGGCTGGGTCAGGTTATCGACCAGGGCGGAGCAGGCCTGGCGTACTTTGCCGTTGATGACCATGGTGCAGGCGCCGCAGACCTCTTCCAGGCAGTTGCTCTCCCAGACCACGGGCTGGGTGGGCTGCCCGGCTTTGTTCACCGGGTTGCGCTGGATCGCCTGCAAGCAGGAGATGATGTTCATGCCCTGGCGATAGGGCACGCTGAATTCTTCCCAGCGCGGTTCGCCGCCGGCGGCCCCGGCGGGTTTGTCCTGGCGAAGAATGCGTAGTTCCACCATGCGTTGGGCGGTTCCGGTCGGGGCGGCGGCGCGATCCGCCGGAGTAGTTGGCGTAGCCATGACGATTGCTGTCCTCCTCGGTGCCTCACCCGGCCCGCAGGGGCCGGGGCGGCACAGTTACACGCGCGCTTAGTCGCGCCCCGACTCGATCTTTTCGCTGCCGGTCGTCGCAGCCGCCGCGCCGTTGCCCGCGCCTTTCGCGGCGGGCGCCAGCGTGACGGTCGTGCCACCGTTGCCCGCGGGCGCCGCGGCAGGCGCGGGCGCGGGGGTCGTCTCGGCTTGCTTGGCCTTGCCGCTGTAGTCGCGCGACCGGGGCGGGATGTACGAAATATCCACCGACTGGTAACTGAACTCGGGCGCCTCGGTCGGCCCGGCAAAGCGGGCCAGCGTGGTTTTCAGCCACTGAGCGTCGTTGCGCTTGGGGAACTCGGGCTTGTAGTGGGCGCCCCGGCTCTCGTCGCGGCGCAGCGCGCCCAGCGTGATCACCCGCGCCAGCACAAGCATGTTCCAGAGCTGGCGGCTGAACAGCAGCGGCTGGTTCGACCACTCGCTCTTATCCGGCACCGTGAGGTTGCGATAGCGGCCCATCAACTCCTGGATCTTGACATCGGTCTCGCGCAGCTTGTCGTTGTAGCGCACCACGGTCACGTTGTTGGTCATGACCTGGCCCAGTTCGCGATGCAGCATGTAGGGGTTTTCCTTGCCGTTGGCCCGCTTGAGCCAGTCGTTGTTCTCGTTCTGCCGCTGCACCTCGGCGTCGAAGACACTCGCCGGCACGGAGCCGCTGCCGCGCGCCGCGTCCTTCGCGTACTCCACCGCGCTCGGCCCCACGACATGCAGGCCGGTATAGATGCAGGACAGCAGCGAGTTGGCGCCCAGGCGGTTGGCGCCGTGGTATTGGTAATCGGCCTCGCCGCCGGCGAACAGGCCGGGGATGTTGGTCATGCCGTGCTCGTTGTCCACCCAGAGGCCGCCCATCGAGTAATGCACGGCGGGGAAGATGCGCATCGGCAC
Source organism: uncultured bacterium (assembly GCA_966434075.1). Taxonomy (GTDB): domain Bacteria; phylum Chloroflexota; class Chloroflexia; order QHBQ01; family JAICKM01; genus JAICKM01. The sequence continues at coordinate 716 of CBJNAR010000599.1, read as the reverse complement.
CTTGACCGGGTCGTCGCCCACGAACTTGCGGTAGATCTCCATCACGCCGCCCAGCTTGACTTCGAGCATGTGCGGGTCGAGATGGCTCACGTCGAGGTAGACCTGGTTCTGCCCGTCCACGCCCAGGCCCATATCCACGCAGACATGGAAGATCTCACGCGTGGCGATGTCGCGGGGCACCAGGTTGCCGTATTCGGGATACTTCTCTTCCAGGAAATACCAGGGCTTGCCGTCCTTGTACGTCCAGACGCGCCCGCCCTCGCCGCGGATCGACTCGGACATCAGCCGCAGCTTGTCCTCGCCGGGGATCGCCGTGGGGTGGACCTGGATGAACTCGCCGTTGGCATAGAGGGCGCCCTGCTGGTAGACGGCGCCGGCGGCGGTGCCCGTGTTGATCATCGAGTTGGTCGAGAGGCCGAAGATCAGGCCCGGCCCGCCCGTCGCCAGGATCACGGCATCCGCGGGGAAGGAGCGGATCGCCATGCTCTTCATGTCCTGGGCGACGATGCCGCGGCAGACGCCGTGGTCGTCGATCACGGCGCTGAGGAACTCCCAGCCCTCAAACTTGCGCACCATGCCCGCGGCTTCCTCGCGGCGCACCTGCTCGTCCAGCGCATATAGCAACTGCTGGCCGGTGGTCGCCCCGGCGAAGGCCGTGCGGTGGTGCTTGGTGCCGCCGAAGCGGCGGAAGTCGATATTGCCTTCGGGCGTGCGGT
>CBJNAR010000598.1:0-3533 GCA_966434075.1 uncultured bacterium | reverse complement strand
CCCAATCGCACGGGTGGGCAGGTACTGGAGAGCCTGAACCGGGCGGGCGGGGTCGGCGGCCTGCCGGCTGGGGCCGGCTATGCCCGGTACGCCTATTACGACGCGACTCTGGGCCACAATATTCCGGATGTATTCTGGACGTTCATGCAGCAAGACGGCATGGTCTATGAGAACGGCCGCTATGTCCAGGGCCGGCTAATCGACTGGCTCTTCGCCATGGGCCACCCGATCACCGACCCCTACTGGATCACGATCCGCGTCCAGGGCCAGGACCGCGTCGTGTTGATGCAGGCGTTCCAGCGGCGCATCCTGACCTACTCGCCGAGCAATCCGGCAGGCTGGCAGGTGGAGATGGGCAACGTGGGCCGCGCCTACTATGACTGGCGCTACGCTACAACCCCGCCGCCCGCGCCCACGGCCACCCCGGTGCCCGTGGTGCCTGCCGCGATCAGCATCGCCCCGGCGACCGGTGAGCCGAACGCCCAGATTACCGTGACCGGGGCCCACTTCCCGGTCTATGCCGCGGTTACGCTCGGACTGGAGAATGCCGGTCGCAACTACAACCGCACACTGGCAACACTTGGCGCCGGCGCTGATGGTAGCTTCAAAACCGTTATCACCCTGCCGGGCGATGCGGCTAATCTCGGGTCCGTCACCATCACGGCCACGGCGAACGGCGGCGCGATCCGGGCCACCCAGGGCTTCACGATCAAACGCAGCTACGATCCGGTGCTCACTGTTCCGGCGAGCGAAGTCCCGGTGGGCGGCCAACTGCTGGTCCAGGGCGGCGGGTTCCCGCCGAACATAGGTGTGAAGCTGGGCTTGCAGTTCCCCGGCTTGCCGTTGGAATGGGTCACGGGAGTGCGGACCAGCGCGAACGGCGCCTTTAACGTGACGCTGGCCCTCGGCGCGCGGGTGGTCGGCACGCACTTCCGTGTGGTTGCCGTCAGCGACGACGGCTACAAGGCCACCACGGCCACCGACGTCAAGGTGATCGCGCAACCGCGCGTCCAAATCACGCCGGACTCCGGCCCGGCGGATGTCACCGTTACCCTGCAGGGATCGGCCTGGCCGCCGTACCGGGTGCTGGTAGTCGGCATGCACACGCCGGGCAACCAGGTCCAGGTCTGGCAGGCCGCGCCTATCGTGGCCGACGCGGCGGGCAATTTCGTGACCACTGTCGCGATTGGCCGCCAGTATAGGCCGGACAGTGAGGTCCATCTGGTGGTGCAGGATCCGGTGAGCCTGCTCGAAGTGGAAGCGGTGTACCATGTGCGCGGGCAGCCGAACCCGCCGCCGAGTACCCCGGCGATCGCCGTCCAACCGGCGACGCTGGCGGTGGGCCAGGTGGGCACGATCAGCGGTAGCGGCTGGCCGGCGGGCGCGGTGGTCAATCTCGGGCTGAGCCCGAACGTGACGCCGATGCAGGTCCAGGAGTGGCTACCGCCGGTGGCCGTGAACAGCGCGGGTACCTTCGCTTCGTCCTTCATTCTCAGCGCGCACTGGCAGCAGGCCGGGCGGGTGATCGTGGTTGCGCTGATCCCCAACGGCCCGGCAGCGGCAACCCTCGTGACGGTCAGTCCGGCGGGCCGGATCATCCCCGGCGGGTTGCCGGTCACGGTCCATACGCATAACTGGCCCACCAATCCTGCCGTCCATGTGGCTGCCCAGGGCTGGCCGGCGGGGCGCGCCGTCCATGTGGCGATCGTCTCGGCCGACGGCACCGTGAACACGCCGGTGGCGGCGGCAACGGTGGCGGCGGATGGTACGTTTGCGGTCAGCTTCGCGCCCGCCCCGGCCTGGATCGGGCGGAGCGACCTGGGGGTGCGTGCCACAACCACCGACGGCGCGTACTCCGGCGTGACGTATTTCCCGCAGGCCACGTTGGTCAAGGGCGCGGGGAATACGTATACCGCCTCCGGCACCGGCTGGCCGGCGAACACGCCGATCGAGGTGGTGGTGCAACTGCAGGACAGTAAGCGGGGCGAGCTCTATGATCAGCGGCTGGGCCAGGTGACAAGCGATGCGCAGGGGGCCTGGAGTCTGACGGTCACGGTGCCCCGGTTGCCGCAGACAGGCAAGGAAGGGTTTGAGCTACGCACGCTAGATCGCCTGTTCAGCGTGAGCTTCGCGTATTAGTGGCCCATGGTAGCCGGCTACACGGATAGGCGGCGGGCCGGTTGCAAACCGGCCCCTACACCGCAAAACCGCGTGATCGGCTCCTGGCGGGATGGGCGCCTGCCTAGTGGCAGGCGCCCGTCGCGCGTCTTGTGTCCGCCGTGGGGCTTACAGTATAATAGAGCCGTCAAAGATCGGTATCCCAATATAAGTCCCACAATCCCTATGCTATTCTAGAGAGAGCCGGCCCATGCCTGTACTCGTCAACCCCAAAATCTGCCTCGACCGCGAGAAGTGTTTCGCGGCGATTGGCTGCCCCTATGGGGCGTATCATCATAATGTCGAAGCCAAAACCTGGGAGGTCGACGCCACGATCTGCGGCGATTGCCCTGGTCCGTGCCTCAACTTCTGCGACGCCTTTGCCGTGCGCTGGGCGGACGACCTGTTCGAGTTGGATTTGCTCAAGCAGCAACTGGCCGGGACGCTGACCGAGGCGCAAGCCGCCGAGTTGCGCGCCGCCGAGCGGGAGAAAGCCGCCCGCGCCCTGGAGGCTGCCGCCGAGGAAGCTGCCGCCGTGGTGGTCGCGATCACCCAGGCCAATTTCCAGGCCGAGGTGTTGCAGGCCGACCTGCCGGTCCTGATGGACTGCTGGGCCGAATGGTGCGGTCCCTGCAAGCAGTTCTCGCCGCGCTTCGAGGCCCTGGCGGCCCGCTATGCCGGCGTGCTCAAATGCGTCAAGCTGAACACCGACGAGCAGCCGGCCATCGCGCAGGCCCTGGGCATCGCCGCGCTGCCGACCATCGTCATGTTCTATCGCGGGCAACTGGTGGACGGCGCGCAGGGCGCGCTCTCGACGCAGCAGTTGGAGACCTGGGTGTCCTCGCGGTTGAATGCCCTGCGCCGCCAGTTCGGGTTGCCCGCCGCGCCGGCTGCGGGCAAGGCCCCGGCTGCGGGGAAAGCTCCTGCAACGGGCAAGACACCCGCTCCCGCGCCCTCCGGCGCCGGCCTGGTGCTCGGCGATGCGCCCGTCGCGCCGCCCGCGGCGCCCGGCAAGGCGAAGAAAGGGCGCCCGCAGCCGGAAAAGCCCAAGCTCTACCTGCCCTGACCAGTCTGTCAGAGCGTACTTGTCACTCTGAGCGCTGCGAAGAGCCTCGGCGCAGCACCATCCCGCTCGACGACGAGATTCTTCGCTGCGCTCAGAATGACACGGGTGAGCTTGTCACTCTGAGCGCTGCGAAGAGTCTCGGCGCAGCCCCACTCTGCTCGAAGACGAGATTCTTCGCTGCGCTCAGAATGACACGGGTGAGCTTGTCACTCTGAGCGCTGCGAAGAGTCTCGGCGCAGCCCCACTCTGCTCGAAGACGAGATTCTTCGCTGCGCTCAGAATGACACGGGTGAGCTTGTCACTCTGAGCG
>CBJNAR010000597.1:0-3536 GCA_966434075.1 uncultured bacterium | reverse complement strand
CACCATCTGCACACCCTCGGGCAGCGCGGGCACGACCACCGCCGCGTCTTCGCCACTGTGGTCGATCAGGTGGAAGATGTAGTCCAGCACCGCCTGCTCCAGCTCGGCATCGGGAGTCGCCTGGAGGATCTCGGCGGTCAGCACCGGATGCGCGGGCTGCTGGAGAAACGCGGTCATGCGCGCCACCAGGTCGTCCGTGCCCTCACCGTCCATCGCGCTCCTGTCTCCCTTCCTGTCGTGCCCATCATCCGCTATCCCTATATCGCCGCGCGGTGGGAAATAGCGGAAGCGCGGGCGGCGCGAGCCGGTTTGAAACCGGCCCCTACATCGCGCAATCGGAGCGAGCGGTAGGCGGGTGCCAATCGGCCCCCCACCGCGCCGGATCGGCAGGGCTGGCTCTACCAGCTTACGCTGATCGGCGTGCGGCCCAGGCCGTCCAGGGCAATGCGCACGCCCTCTTGCAACACGCCGGCATAGAACCACATCGTCTGCTCGTGCTTGAGGATGGTCACGTAGCCGTCGATGGTGGCCGTCTCGCCGGGGGCCAGGGTGTGGCCGAAGCCCCAGCGGAAGGGGTAGCGATAGGGCGCGCCGCCCGCGTTGCCTTCCCAGTCCAACCCGACCCGCCAGAGGCCCGCCTGATCGGTGTAGCGCCCGCCCTCGATGCTCGAATACGAGTCGTTGGTGGTGTAGGTGTAGCCGGAGTCCGGCCCTTGCGTGCGCAGCGGCACCTGGCCGGTGTTCTGCACGACCATATGCACGTGCAGCTTGCCGCCCAGCATGAGTTGCGGCGGCTCGATCTTCACCGCCAGCAGAGCAATGCTCGGCTGCCCAGGGTCGGTGACGGTGAGCGGGCGGCGCGCTTCCACGGCATTGCCCGCCAGGTCGGTGGTGCGCACGGTCACGGTGTACGATCCCGCCGGGACGGATTTGCCCAGCAGGTCGGCGCCGTTGAAGGGCACGGTCTGCTCGCCCGCCGGTTGGTCCGCCGGGGCCAGCACGGTCACGGTCTGGCCGCCCGCGCCCTGCAAAGTCACGGAGGTGGTGCCGGTCTGGGCGAGGCGGTAGGTGATCTGGGCCACGTCGTCGATGGCGTCGCTGTTGGGCGAGATCGTGGCGGGGTAGACCTGGAGGTTCTCCAGGCCCGGCGCGGTGGTCTGCGCGCCCTGGATCGCGAACGGGGCGCTGCTCTCCTGCCGGGCGCCGCCGTCGTCCACGCTCACGGTGAAGCGGTAACTGCCGTCGGGCAGCACGCGGGCCACCGGCGTGGCCGTGGCGCCGGGCGTGGCTGCGACGGGCACCACGCCGTCGAACAGGACGAAATGGGAGCCCGCGGCGAGTTGCTCGGCGGGGCGCAACACCAGGTCGGCGTTGTCGGGGCCACCCTGGATATGTAACGTTACTGTGGCCGCGCGGCCCAGGGTATAGGCAAGCTGGATCGGCTCGGTGGGATGCAACCCGGTGGGCCGCACCGTGGCCGGGTTCGCGCTGACCCCGCTCAGCAAGGCGTTGCTGTTGCCGCAGGCGACCAGCACCAGCCCGGCGACCAGCAGGCAGGCCGCCGCCCAGGCCCAGGAGACGGCGCGACTCACCGCGAGGCCCCGACCGCCTCGCGCTCCGCGTCCGGGGTCGCCGGCCCGGTCGCATCGGGCACCGTGAGCCGGCCAAAGCGCACCTGGGCAATCCCCAGGGCGACGAAGCCGATCGCCACCCCGAACCAGAGCGTGGCGAACCGGATCAGCAGGGTGGCCGCCGTGCCCACTGTGGTCGAGATCACGCCCGCAGGCAACCAGGGCGGCTGCCCGAAGAAGACGAGCAGGCCCTCGATGCTGCCCTCGGTGGCGCCCAGCCCGCCCGGCAGCAGCAGCACCGACCCGACCAGCGTGGCCGTGCCCATGGCGAACGAGGCCAGCACCAGCAACTCCCACGAGGCGGGAATGCCCATGCCGGTGAGGATCAGGAACAGCGCGATGCACTCGCCCGACCACGAGATGAAGCCGATGGCGATCGCCAGCAGCAGGTTGCGCACGCGCAGCAGTTCATAGGCGCTGTTATAGAACGCGCGCAGATGGTCCACACGCTTGTCGAGGAACTGCACCCGCTGCATCAGCGCGCCCACGCGGCGGGCCAGCGCCCGGTTTTGCACAAGGGCCGTCGCGACCACGGCCAGGACCACCACCAGCACCATGAACCAGCGCACCAGCGGGTTATCGAACAGGAACAGGCCCACCCCGGCCAGCAGCAGCATCGCCAGGCCGTCGGTCATGCGCTCGGCCAGGATGATCGGCGCGGTGGTCGCCACCGGCGTTCCGGCCACCTGTTTGACCAGCAGCGACTTCAGCCACTCGCCCGCCTTGCCCGGCGTGATGGTCATGCTAAACCCGCTGAAGAAGATGATCAGGCTGTCGAGCCAGCCAATCGTGCGCACGCCCACCAGGTGCAGATAGAAATGCCACTTGAGGAAGCGCAGCGCATAGTTGAACAGGCTGAAGGCCAGGATGATCGGCAACAGGCCCCAGGTGAAGTTGCGCAACACCTGTGACAGTTTGTTGTAGTCGTTGAGGCCGAGGAAGATGGCATAAACGAGGATCGCGAATGCGACGGAACCCAGGATCTTGTTACGCTGCCGCGCGAGAACGGTCAAAGGTGGTTACTCCAGGGATGCTAGATACGGGTAAAATCATATCATGCGGCGGTCCGCAATAGTCGATTATACCCGATCGCGCGGGTCGGGCGCAAAAATGCCCGCCTGCCATCCGTGCATATACGCTGATTCTGCACCGCGAAGGCGCGAAGAACACGAAGGTTACTAATACAGGTTTTATTCTTCGCGTTCTTCGCGCCTTCGCGGTGAATTGATAAACAGATGGCCCTAACCGCCCGCGCCGCCCGGTTCGCGCATCAGCAGCGCGACGGTGTAGCCCTGGGCCGCGGCGACCTGGAGCGTAGCGTCGAGATAGGCGCCCAGCCCGGCCTCGCGGGCGCCCGCGCCGCGGATCTCGACCAGGGCGTCCATATTCTGGAACGGCGCATAGCTCACACGCACGGTCAGCGCGGGACATTCCGCCTGGATCGTCTGCCGCAGGTCGGTCATCAACCCCTGGAGCGCGGCCGGCGGCGCGCTCTCTGCCCATTGGATCATCGGTTCACGGTCCCTTCTTACTACTGCCGCATTGATCATCCTCTCTTTATAGTAATATGGCGTTCCTCTCGAATAGGTATCGAATGGCGGATCGCAGGCGAGCGGCAGGCATGACAATTCGGCGAACAGGCCGCCATGGCGACGGATTCGTGGGGCGATACGGCCTTGTCAGCGGCGGGGGCGCTTGCTATACTGAACGCGACTGCTCAGCAGGAGCCTTGAAGGAGCCATCAGCATGTTCTGGATCAATCGCAGCCGGTTGGTGTTGCCCCAGGTGGCGGCGCCGGACGGCGCACCCGGCTACATCCCCGAAGCCGGCTATGAACTGGCAGTGGTCGATTGCGCGGCGGACCCCTTTACCGAACTGGTGCTGTCCTGGAACGCCGAGACCCCG
>CBJNAR010000596.1:0-3536 GCA_966434075.1 uncultured bacterium | reverse complement strand
GCCGCCCCAGCCGACGCAGGCGCCCGGCAGCGACAGGATCCCGGCGATGAGCGAGATGATCGCGAAGACATTGCTGCCGCTGCTGGCGACCGGGGCGCCATACCCCCCGCCCGGCGGCTGATACCCGCCGCCACTGGGCGGCGGCTGGTAACCCCCACTCGGCGGCGGCTGATACCCACCACCACTCGGCGGCTGGTAACCCCCGCCACCCGCTGGCGGCTGATAGCCGCCGCCGCCACCCGCCGGAGGCTGGTAGCCGCCCCCGCTCGGCGGCGGATAGCCGCCCTGGCCCGACCCCTGGGGCTGATAGCCGCCCTGGCCCGACCCTTGCGGCGGATAGCCGCCCTGATTGCTCGATCCGCCCTGGTTGCCGGACGGAGGCTGCCCATAACTCATGTGATCGTCCCTCCTGAAATAAGCGGAACTACCGTCGTGTCTCGGCTGCTGTGCGCCCGCGCGGAGCGACTTGCACGCGATTCATGCGTATTAATACGATGCAGGCTAGGGCCGTGTTGCGCGCAAAGGGCATGGATCGCCGGCGCCGGGCGCACGGATCGGCAGAGCGGCCCGCGCTAGAGGCTCTGGGCGAGGGCGGCGCCAACCCGCCGCAGTTCAAAGCGAGCGCGGCCCATGTTCGCGTCCCGTTCCATGACGAGCAGCAGGAAGTAGTCGGGGTTAATCATGCGCGCCAGGAAGGTCAACTGGCGGGTCTCCATGGTGATGTTGCGCAGGGCCCCCCACTGCAGGCTGCGGGCCGCTCGCCGGGCCGTCAGCATGAGATCCGCGAGTTCGACTTCCCAGGCCTGGGACGCGCGGGGCCGGGCGCCGTTACCCTCGCCCGGCAGCGGTTTCGACCCGGCGATTGTTTCGACCGCCACGCCGTCGACCCCCAACAGGCTAATCGCCACGGCGCCGGGGACTTTATCGACAGCGCCGGTCAGCAGCTCGGTCAGATCCATGCTCCAGCTTCTCCTTTCGGGATGGCGCCGGCACCCCGCATTCCCACGCACTCCAGGCCCGTTTCGCTGCGCCTCGGCGGCAGTATAGCAGAACAGGCCCCAAAATGCAACGAGCGGTGAGTGGTCAGTGGTCGGTGGTCAGCTATCAGGTGGAACCCGTTGGGGACTCCTGTACCGGAAAGCGTGAGAGCGTGCCATTTGTTCATGGGCACGCTCTCAAACAGTTCCTGACGGCTGACGGCTGACCGCTCGTCTACATTTCGCGCCGGCCTTCGATGGCGCGGGCCAGGGTGACTTCGTCGGCGTATTCGAGGTCGCCGCCGATGGGCAGGCCGCGGGCCAGGCGGGTGACGCGCACGCCCAGGGGCACCAGTTGGCGGGCCAGGTACATGGCCGTGGCCTCGCCCTCCATATTCGGATTGGTCGCCAGGATCACCTCGTCGACATCACCCAGCTTCACGCGGCGCAGCAGTTCGGGGATGCGCAGCTTGTCTGGCGTAATGCCTTCGAGCGGCTGGATGGCGCCGTGCAGCACATGGTAGAGGCCCTTGTAGGTGCCGGTGCGCTCCAGGGCCATCACGTCCAGCGGCTCCTCGACCACGCAGATCTTGCCCCGGTCGCGGTGCGGATCCGAGCAAATGGCACACGGATCTTCCTCCGTCACATTATGGCAGACGGTGCAGAAGATGATCTTATCTTTCACATCGGTGATCGCCACGGCCAGGGCCTCGGCCTGCTCCCGGCTGTGGCGCAGCAGGTAAAACGCCAGCCGCGACGCGCTCTTGGGGCCGATCCCCGGCAAGCGGCTGAATTCGCCAATCAGGCGGGCAATCGGCTCAGGGGTGGACTGCATCAATCCTCACATCTCTCTAGCTCAAGCTCAACACACAATCACAGCGCCGGCCCGGGCTATCTGTGCCCGGCCCCGGATCAATTTCGTACCTATAATTATACCATATCGTGGCGCAAAACCGGAAAGCTCCGGCCGGGCTGCATAGGGGGAAGTGGCTAATTAATGGGGGCTATTTTAGACTGGGAACACGGACGCTTTCAAGGCTTATTGCTTTTTCGGACCACTATGCTATAATGGAAACCCTGGCATCAACGTAAGCGTAATCTGTTTAGAGACCTAGGGAGCGAGGGGTCGCATGGCGGAACAAGATCCAACATCCGAGGAACATGAAGGGGGAGTTCCCATTAACTGGGAACAGCCTGGGAATATACCAACGTACTATGCGACAAATATGGTCATTCAATCGCTAGGGCAAGAATTTCTCCTGAGTTTTTATGAGGTGCGGCCACCCATTATAACGGGTTCGCTGGAAGAGCATACGGCAGAATTCGCACAGGGAATCCCGGCTAAATGTGTCGGGCGCATTATCGTCTCGCCAGGTCGTCTTCAGCAGTTTTCGACCCTTCTACAGAAACATCTAGAGCATCTCCTGGCGAATCAGGAACTCGTGGAGGAAACCTAATGCCGTCTGACAAGTATCAACCATCTGCTGCCGCAAGCAATGGGGACGCTATGCCCGCGTTGCTGCTTCAGAGCGTCGAATCACGCGCAACCACCATGCATATTCGTACAGAATTCGCGTCCGCCTCCCGTCGGGCCGCTCTGTACCGCGCTTTCACTACCCCCGCCGGCGCGCCCGCCTCTGATCAGGCATGGTATTGGACGCCCGAATGGCAAGCCAGGGAGCGCGAAGCCGAGGCGGATCTGCGCGCTGGACGGTACGAGGACTTTGACTCGATGGACGATTTCCTCGCTTCATTGTAACAACGGCCGGTGTGTGAGTGAAATATCGACGTATAGAGTCGTTCAAAAAGGCATACGATAAATTGCCGGCAGAGTTGCAGGAGAAGGCGAAAACAGCCTTCTCTCTTTTTAAGCAGAATCAGCGCCATCCCTCACTAGGCATAAAGAAGATGAAGGGACGGGAGGAGATCTGGGAAGGCCGGCTGACTGAGGGGTATCGATTCACTTTCCATTATGAACGTGATGCCACCGGCGAGCTATGGTGTGTGTTTCGTAATATTGGCCCACACAACATCCTTGATACGAACCCTTGATTGTATCGTAATATAGCGGAAGATCGGGAAGCGCTAGCGCGTGTTCATTCGCGTTACTCGTGTGATAGAAGAGAGGCAACGTATGGCGAAACATGATCTGGATTGGGAAGTGCCGGAGGCCCGCCAGGGCCAGCAGCGCCGGGAACGCTATCTCGCCGGGGCCATCGCACGGGCGGAGTATAAAGTCCTGGATGACGATACTGTGTTCGGTGAAATTCCCGGCTTCCAGGGTGTGTGGGCCAATGCGGCTACGGAGGCTGCCTGCCGTACGGAATTGCGCTCCGTCCTGGGCGGTTGGCTGACCTTGCGTCTGAACTGGCATGATCCGATTCCCACCCAATCCTCATAGTGGCGGCATCTCCAAAAGCTTGTTACTGGAAATCTTGAGATAGGCCGGTATTGACCTGGTGCAGGGTCTAGCGACCTGTTGGGGTCAGCACACGCTAAAGACTAACGAGTACGGGCGCGATGTGCTACGCACCGCTTCGCGATCAATCGCGCCGCTAC
>CBJNAR010000595.1:0-3544 GCA_966434075.1 uncultured bacterium | reverse complement strand
GAGGACGACCCGAACTACTTCTTGCACGGCGGCCAGTTGCACCCCAACGGCCGCCGGCTGGTCTATGCCGCCAATTTCGACGTTGCCACCGGGCAGGAGATCGAGCCGACCTGGGTGTACCGCCACGACCTGGAGACCGGCGAGCGCCGCCCGCTGGCCCGGCCCGAGAAGGGCGGCCACCCGGTCCCCGAACTGAATGAACCCGGCACGCACATCCTCTACAATCGCCAGGATCTCGACCCGGCGGGCAACCAGGTCTGGCTGGTGGATATCGAGGGCGGCGAGGACCGCGAGATCCTGAACTTCGGCCCGGCGGTGAAGGTGAGCGCAAGCTGGTTCCCCGATGGGCAGCGCGCGCTCGTGCTCGGCGAAACCCCCACCCACCGCCGCGTCGGCACCTGGACACTGGCGGATGGCGGCCTGCGCTGGGTGATCGACGACCCGGCGCGCAATATCGAAGCGGCTTTCGTGCCCGAAGGCACGGACGGCGCGACGGCGGTGATCGTGGAGGTAGCCGGGGCGCGCACCCGCGCCTCGCTGCTCGACGTGGCGAGCGGCACCGAGACCCCGCTGCCCACCATGCCCGGCAACCTCGTGCCCCGCTATCCGCTGGGCGACGGCGAGTGGGTGGGCACCTACGGCAGCGCCCAGTACCCCACCGACGTGGTGCGCTTCCGCCCCGTCGATCCCCGCCCCGACCGCTTCCGCAGCCTCACCGGCCTCTGGGACCGCACCCCCCTGCGCCCCGCCGATCTCGCGCCCGCCGAGGACTTCCACTGGCGCTCGGTCGATGGGCTGGAGATCCAGGGCTGGCTCTATCGGGCGCCCGCCCCCGCGCGCGGCACCGTCGTCTACATACATGGCGGACCGACCGCGCACAGCATGGACGCCGTCAACAACCAGATCCAGTTCTTCGTCAACCAGGGCTTCAACGTGCTGGACCCCAACTACCGGGGCAGCACCGGCTTCGGCCTGCGCTTCCGCGACGCGATCAAAGAGGACGGCTGGGGCGGGCGCGAGCAGGACGACATCCGCACCGGGATCGAGGCGCTGATCGCGGCGGGCATCGCCGAACCGGGCAACGTGGGCGTGACCGGCACGTCGTACGGCGGCTACTCGTCGTGGTGCGCGATTACCCACTGCCCGCCCGAGATCGTGGCGGCCTCGGCGCCCATCTGCGGCATGACCGACCTGGTGGTCGATTACGAGACCACGCGCCCCGACCTGCGGCCCTACAGCGAAGAGATGCTGGGCGGCCGGCCCGACCAGGTGCCCGAACGCTACCACGAGCGCTCGCCGATCCACTTCGTGCAGAACATCCGCGGGCGGCTGCTCGTCGTCCAGGGTATGCAAGACCCCAACGTCACGCCGGAGAACGTGCGCTCGGTGCGCGCAGCCCTCGACGAGGCGGGCATCCCCTATGAGATCCTGGCCTTCGAGGACGAGGGCCACGGCATCCTGCGGCCCCGCAACCAGAAGACGCTCTTCCTGCGCCTCGCCGAGTTCTTCGGCCAGGCCTTCGCGGATCCGGCGCCCGCGCGCTAGAGTCCCGCGCCTCTGCTCAGACGTAACGCCCGTGACCGCCCCGGCCACGGGCGTTTTGCTGCCGGCGCCCCGGCGCTGCGGTCGCTAGGACATTGTGTGCCGACTGTGACGATTCGCGCGGAAAATTGACGCGAAAGTGACCGCATATCGGGCATAATGATTTCGTGACCGCTGCGGTTGTGGTCGCCCGGTTCCCGCGCCGGAATGCAGTATCCTGGCCGAGCCTGCCGGCCTTGCGGACCCCTCAGTACCCTAGTCAGGTTGCCATCCTCCATCTATGCACGAAAGGCCGATCCACTCCATGCGACATGTGCGCTCTCTGTTCTCCCTGGGGCTGGTAGCCCTCCTCTTCGGCATATGGCCCGCGGCGGCCCCGCGGGCGTTCGCGCAAAGCGCCGGATGCAAGTCCTTCCCCCAGACCGGGCATACCCTCTGCGGCCAGTTCCTGGCCTACTGGGAAAGCCGCGGCGGGCTGGCTCAGGAAGGCTACCCGATCAGCGACGAGATCACGGCGGTGAATCCGCTCGACGGCAAGACCTATACGCAGCAGATCTTCGAGCGCGCGGTGATGGAGAAGCACCCCGAGAACGCGCCGCCCTACGATACGCTCTTGATGCAACTGGGCACGCTGCGCTACAAGCAAAAGTACCCGCAGGGCGCGCCGGGCCAGACCCCCGCGGCGGGCGGGCAGTGGTTCGGGCAGACCGGCCACCGCATCGGCGGCCAGTTCCTGGCCTACTGGCAGCAGCACGGCGGGCTGGCCCAGCAGGGCTACCCCATCAGCGACGAGTTCACCGAGGTGTCGGAACTCGACGGCAAGCCCTACAAGGTGCAATACTTCGAGCGCGCCGTGTTCGAGTACCACCCGGAGAACGCCCCGCCCAACGACGTGCTGTTGAGCCAGTTGGGCACCTTCCACGCGCGCAGCCTGCCGCCGGGAACCCTGCAGGCCGCCGCGCCGCCCGTGCAGGTCGCCGCCAAGGCGCCGTTCCAGAAGGGCCTCAACTTCGTCTCCTGGTACGCGGGCGGGTATGCGTCCGCCGCCGCCGACCAGGCGCTGGCCCAACTGGCGGCCACCGGCGCCAACACCCTGGCCGTGGTCGTGACCGGCTACCAGGACACGATCGGCTCGACCAGCATCCGCCTGGACTCGCCGCGCACGCCCACCGACGCCGACCTGGCCCACGTCATCGCCACTGCTCACCGGCTGGGCTTGCGGGTGCTGCTCAAGCCGCACGTCGATCTGGCGAACGATCCCGGCCACTGGCGCGGCCAGATCGGGCAGGCGTTCAGCGGGGAGGGCCAGTGGCAAGCCTGGTTCGCCGCCTACCGCGACTTCATCGGCCACTACGCCGCCCTGGCCCAGCAAAACGGCGCGGATCTGCTCTGCGTCGGCACCGAACTCGTCGGCACCAGCGCCCGTGAGGCCGATTGGCGCAATGTTATCAGCACGGTGCGCAGCAAGTATCAGGGCCAACTGACCTATGCCGCCAACTGGGGCGACGACGTGGTCAGTATCCGCTGGTGGGACGCGCTGGACTACATCGGCGTGGACGCCTACTACCCGCTGACCGGCAAGACCGGCCCGACGGCGGACGAGATCGCCCGCGCCTGGGTGGATCGCGGCTACGTGAGCACGCTGGAGGGGCTGGCCGGGCGGTTCGGCAAGCAGATCGTCTTCACCGAGATCGGCTACGGCAGCGTGGCGGGCACCAATCGCGCGCCCTACGACTGGCAAGCCGGCGGCACGCTCGACCTGCAGGAGCAGGCCAACGCCTACCAGGCCGCCTTCGCCGTCTTCTGGGGCAAGCCCTGGCTGGCCGGCATGTACTGGTGGAGCTGGGACGCCGACCCGAACACCGGCGGCGCGGGCGACAAAACGTATACCCCGCACAACAAGCCCGCCGAGCAGGTGCTGAAATCCTACTACAGCGGGGGTGGGCGCTAGCGCCGGCTGGTTCCGCCGGGCGGCGGGCCGGTTTGAAACCGGCCCCTACAG
>CBJNAR010000594.1:0-3546 GCA_966434075.1 uncultured bacterium | reverse complement strand
TGCCTTCCAGCACATAGCGCTCGCTCCCCAGCAACTTGCCCGCGCGAATGAAGAAGACCTGCACACAGGCGTCGCCGTCGTTGCGGGCGAAGGCGATCACGTCCTCGTCGGTGGGCGCGGTGGTGAAGACTTTTTGCTGCTCGCTCGTCTTCTCGATGGCGCGGATCTGGTCGCGCAGGTAGGCGGCGCGCTCGAACTCCAGGTTCTCGGCGGCCTCCTCCATGCGCTTGCGCAGGTCGCGCACGATGCGGTCCTGCTTGCCCTCCAGGAACAGCATCACCTGATCGATGGCCTTGCCGTAGTCCGCTTTGTCGGCCAGCCCGGCGCAGGGGGCCAGGCAGCGGTGCATGTAGTATTGCAGGCAGGGGCGCGGCATCTTGCCGTCGATGGTCAGGTCGCAGGTGCGATAGGGGAAGAGGCGGTTCAGCAGGTCGAGCGTGGTCTGCGCGGCCCCGGCGTTGGCGTAGGGGCCGAAATAGCGGCTGCCGTCCTCGACAATGCGCCGCGTATACATCACGCGCGGCCACTCTTCCTGCACCGTGACGCGGATATAGGGGTAGGTCTTGTCGTCCTTGAGCCGGACGTTGTAGTGCGGCTTGTGCTTCTTAATAAGCTGGTTTTCGAGGATCAGCGCTTCGAGTTCGGTATCGGTCAGGATGTAGTCGAAATCGGCGATGTGGCTGACCATGCGCCCGACCTTGGGCGCGGCACCGCTGAGCGAGCCGAAGTACGAGCGCACCCGATTGCGCAGGTTCACGGCTTTGCCGACATAGATGATCGTGCCGCTGCTGTCGCGCATGATATAGACGCCCGGCGTGGTCGGCAAGTTGTCGAGGCGGGTTTTGAAGCGGTCATGCCGCTCTTGCTGGTCGCTGGTCATCGCCGTTTACCGTTCGTGGGCCGCGGCGGGGGCCACGGCGTGCTGCTCCAATAAGTCCAATAGGCCGTCGGGATAGAGCGGCGCGCGCCCGGCGGCAAAATCGGCCAGGGGCTTCCAGGTGACGCGGAACTCCTCGCCGCCCTCTTCATGACCGATCCAGCTTTCCCGCTCATAGAGCGCGGGGTCGGTCAAGTCGCCCGCGAAGACCATGACGATCTCGTGGCCCGGCTTACCATCATACGTGAAGAGGTTCTCCAGCGTGCCGAGGTAGCGCGGGTTGATCATTTCGGCGCCGATCTCCTCGCGCAGTTCGCGCACGACCGTTTCGGCGGCCCGCTCGCCGAACTCGATCCCGCCGCCGAGCGGCCGGTAGAAGGTCTGCTGCTTGACCGGGTCGTAGCCCTCGCAGACCAGGATGCGGTCGTCACGCCGGAAGATCCCGATCGCCAGCGGGCGGATCTTGTGCTTGCTCATCCGCGGTCTACTCCTGAGCTAATCAAAGTCGGCGGGCCACTCCGGGTGGCGGGCGTGCTCGAAAAACCGGGCGATCTGGCGGGGCGTGACCCGTCCCAACGAGAGCGGCGGTAGCGCGTCCGGGCGGAAGAAGCCCACCCCGTCGGTCTCCCGATACGAAGGCGAGTCCGGGGCGTGGCTGCTGCTCACCGCGGATTCGTCGATCTCGCACTGGAAAAACACTTTGTAAATGTGATATGGGTGCGGGCCGTGGCCGTGCAGGCTGCGGTCGTAGAGCGCCAGCAGTTTGACCGCCCGCGTCCGGTAGCCCGACTCCTCGTAGACCTCGCGCACGGTCGCCACCGAGGGCGCCTCGCCCGGATCGGCCCACCCGCCCGGCAAGGTCCAGCCGCCGTCGGCCCGCTCGCGCACCAGTAAGATCGTGTCGCCCTGGAAGACGACGCCGCGCACATCGATCTTGGGCGTGGCGTGGCCGGTTTCGGCGGCGAACAGGGCCCGCGCCTCCGGCAGCATCAGCCCGGACCCGGCGGCCAGCATCTCCAGCGCGATCTCGCGCACCTGCTCGTAGCGCTCGCGGTCGTACGGGTCGCGCACGTAACTCAGGCCGGTCTGGGCGATGGTCTGCAATTGCTTGGCCCAGGCCAGCCACTGCGGGTCGGGAGTGCGTTCGGGCATCAGTATCGGTCTCTCCTGATTATACGCGAACAGATGTGCTACGCGCAAGCAGATGGTCAGCCATCCGTTCAAATGGCCGCATTATTCACCGCGAAGACGCGAAGAGCGCGAAGAACAAAACCAATATAACTGATCTTCGCGTCCTTCGCGTCTTCGCGGTGAAATCGTAAAGTAGTCGCCGGGATGAATGGGCAGAGCCGCCGCCCGGTAAGGGGAACGGCGGCTCCGGTGCCGGGGGTCGCCCGCGCGGGCTTACTGCCCGGCGCTCCCGCTGTCGCTGCCGGTGACGCGCACCGTCTTCATCTTGTCGCCCTTACGGATCTGCTGGACCACGTCCATGCCCTGCGCGACCTGGCCGAAGTTGGTGTAGTCGCCGTCCAGGAAGGTGGAGTCGTTCTTGACGACGAACCACTGACAATCGCTGTTCTTGGTGCGATCTTGCCCGCGCGCCACGCCGACCGCGCCCTTGAGGAAGGGGATGCGATTGTACTCGGCGGGCATCTTGCCGCCACCCGCGCCCGTGCCGGTGGGGTCGCCGCCCTGGATCACCCAGCCCTCCACCCGGTGAAAGGTGAGGCCGTCGAAGGCGCCGGAATTGGCGCGCTCTTCAAAGTGAGCCACGGTCTGCTTCACCGAGGGATCGTCGTGCAAATTGATGACGATCTGGCCCCGGTCGGTGTCTACGGTCATCTTCTTCATGGAATGGAAACCCTCCTGTGCGCGCCCCAATGAGACAACTACTTGGTGTCGAGAGTCAATTTCACGATCTTGTCGGCTTTGCTGCAATCGAGTTCGCCCGCGGCGCCGCCGGCCTTGGCGGAGCACCCCACCAGCTTATCGACCACATCCATGCCTTCGGTGACTTCGCCGAAGTTGGGGTAGTTGTTGTTAAGCTGGGGACGGTCGGCTTTGAGCACAAACCACTGGCTGTCGTTCACCAGCGCGGCATGGGACGAGGGCGCGGCCATGCCCACGCTGCCGCGGACAAAGGGGCGGGTGTTATATTCACCGCTCATGGTGCCGCCGCCGGAGCCGCACCCGGTGCCGCCGGTGGGGCTGCAACGCGGGTCGCCGGTCTGCACCACCCAGTCTTCCACGCGGTGGAAGATCTTGCCGTCGTAGAAGCCGCTGGCGGCCTTCACCCGGAAGTTCTCGATGGTGTCTTTCATCGACGGGTCGTCGGTGTTCAGCTTGAGCTTAAAGACGCCCTGCGAGGTCTCGACCGTCGCCACGGTGCCGGTCAAGACGGCGCCGGGCTGCGGCGTGGGCACAACCGGACGCGCGTTCGAGGCGCCGATGGCGACCAGCGCGATAATCACGGCGACCAGGATCACGGCGAAGATCGCCCAGATGACCAGATAACGCTGGGTGCTGAAACGGGGCAGCCCGGCCCGGTCGAGCGCATTGTTAATCGGCGCGGCGATGCCGCGCGATGGGCCGCGGACGGGACTGCGGGTGGCCGGCGTGGTGCGGGCTTCGCCGCGAGTGCCGGGCGTGCCGGCGCGGGTGGCCGGGGC